>CAMFIW010000066.1 GCA_945952355.1 uncultured Phenylobacterium sp.
AAAGTGCCCCAGGACGACCTCAGCCACGCCGACGCCGTCGAACTCGCCGACTTCCTGAACCGGCGCGTGCGGCCGACCCTGATCCTGCAGTAGCGTCGCGAGCCGGCGAGACCGGCCGAATCCCGTGCTAAGCTTGGCGCGTGCTCGAATTCACCTTCCAGATCAGCCAGACGGTCGGGGATCCCCTGGTCCGCACCCGCACCCTCCCCGACGAGGCCGGCGCACTGGCCTTCGCCCAGCAATTGCAGGCGGACTGGTCGGATAGCGACTTGATCGACGTCCTGCTCGACGGCCGTCTGTGCTGGCGCCTGCGCCGCCAAGCGCCGCCCCAGGGCTGACCTCCTCCGCCACGCCCGGAATGCCCCCGCGTCGAATTGAGCGGAGGCGCGCTCCGGGGAATCGGTCATCCTCAAATCTCGTGCGCCGAGCGGGGGGCCGGCCGGGCGCAAAACAGGACTCGCCAAGTTGCCGAAGTTCTGTTTTTGTTCTCGGCCTTGGAGGCGACCATGGCGGACGGATCGAACTTCTCCCCGACATCCCATCTTGGGTTCGACGCGCCGACCGTGGGCGAGGCGCTGACGCCGGGCCTGCATCTGATGGCCACCTGCGCCGCACCCGAGTGTGAGCGCCGGTCCGCCTTCGACCCAGCGCCTTGGATCGGCCAGGGTCTCCTCACGATGCCGCTGTCGGCCCTGCAGGGCCGTGTGCGTTGCGTGTGTGGCAGCCGCTGGGCGCATCTGGCGCTCAGCGCCGAGCCGACGCCAGCTGCCTCCTCCGACCTCTTCATCTTCCGCTGAGGCCCGTCATGACCCTGTTCCTGTCCCGCCGCGCCCCTGCCGATCCAGCTACGACCGAGACGATCCAGCGAGGCGTGCAGTACTTGGCCTTCCGCCTGACCGAGACCGGCCTCGTGGCGAGCTTCCAGCCGGGAACCGGCAAGGCCCCGGTGCATGTGGCGCGCGCGGCGCTCGCCGCGGTCGTGGCGGACCAGAACCTGGCGTCGGCCGGAGAAACCGCGCTCTCCTGCGAGGCTCGCGCCGCGCTGCGGGCACGCAACGCCCTGGCTGAGCAGCTGGCCGACCTTCGCGCGCGTCGGACAAATACGGCGCAGGTCGCCCGTCGCCAGCGCTATCTCGACGCCTTGGCGGCGATGCTGATCGCCAAGAGCATGGCCGCCTTGGACGGCCGCGCAGGACCGACCGGCGCAAATCCCCGCGATCACCTGAAGATTGTCGGCGGCACGCACGGCTTCTAGAAAGCCCGTTCGGGTGCCGCCAATACGAGCCGACCTGGAGCCGGGGGACGGATGTTCGCATTCGTACGGCAGCGGTCGGGGCTCCAATCCGCGGGCCTCCAACTGCGGAGGATTCCAACGCCCGACCCCATTTTCGCGGCACGCTTGCGTCGCGATTCCGATTGAGTCAGCATTCCCTTGCCGGCGCGAGAGCGTCGGTAGGGGCTTGGAATCCCCTGTGCAGCGTTCACGCGACGATCGGGCCTCAAGCCCGTGACCCTTGCGATGCGTCCGTTCGGCGCGTCGCGATTCTGCGTGGCCTTGGCTGATCGCCACAGGGCCTTCCAACCGTGCGCGACTGAAGCGCCGCCCCTGGCCCGTAGGATGGGAGCAGGCGATGAGCGCGGACGGATCCCAGGTGAACGCGCCCACCGGCGAGGGGTCGATTGACGACCTCTACCGGCGCTATTCCGGCTGGCTGAAGGCCATGTTGCGGCGGCGCGGCGCCGCCGACCAGGCGGAGGACCTGACGCAGGAGGCCTATATCCGGCTCGCCCCCTTACAGGCCGCCGGGCCCATCTTGCATCCGCAAGGCCTACTACTTCGGATTGCGGAAAACCTCGCCTATAATGAGCGGCGACGCGCCGGCCGCGAGCGGAACGGACTGCGTCGCTTGGCGGAGGCGACAGAGTTCCATGCGTCCCAGGCCGATCCCGAACAGGCCCAGGCCGTCTTGCTTCGGCAAGTGCTGGATGGCCTCCCCCCACTCTACCGAGATGTGTTCATGCTGAACCGTCACGCCGGGATGACATACGAACAGATCGCCGCCCATTGCGGTCTGCCGGTCAAGACGGTGGAATGGCGGATGTCGAAAGCGCTGGCCCTGATCGCCCAGCGGATGCGGGACTGAGGCGCGATGGCGACCTTGAACACCACCCAGAACCAGGCCGACCGCGAAGCGGCCGACTGGTTCGCCAAGCTGAACAGCCGGGCCATCAGCACGCCGGCCCTCGAGGCCTTCTATGCCTGGCGTCGAGAACCGGCCAACGACGCTGCCTATGGCCGGGTGGAGGCGATCTGGGAAGCCGGCGACCGGCTTCAGGACCATCCATCGACCGGCCTCGATGTCGCCGCCGCCCTCAAGCGGGGTGAGCGGCGCCGCAAGTGGCGGGCCTGGTGGCGGGCGGCGGTCCTGCCGCTGGGCGGGCTCGCCATCGCCGGCGCCGCGGCGATCTATCTGGTGGGCGCCGCACAGACCACGACCTACCGGACCCCCGTGGGTGAGCAGAGACTGATGACCCTGGCCGACGGCACGCGGGTTCGCCTCGACACCGACACGGAGCTTCGCGTTCGCCTGCGCGATCACGAGCGCGATGTCCGCCTCGTCCATGGCCAGGCTTTCTTCGACGTCGCCCATGACAAGGCCCGCCCCTTCATCGTCCAGGCCGACGACGCCAAGGTCCGGGCGCTCGGCACCCGGTTCGACGTCCGGCTCAAGGGCGAGGAGGCCCATGTCACCCTGGTCGAGGGGGCCGTGGAAGTCACCCACGACCAGGCGGGCCAGGTCCGCAAATGGCGCCTGGCGCCGGGCCAGGCCTTGGTGGCCGGTGCCCCCGCAGCGCAGCCGCGCGCCGTGGACGTGGCGTCGGCCACCAGCTGGACCGAAGGGCAACTCGTATTCCACGCGACCGCACTCTCGGATGCGGTCACGGAGGTGAACCGATACAGCCGCACCAAGGTGGTGCTAGACGACCCGGCGCTCGCCGGTGCGACGGTCAACGGCAAGTTCGATACCGGCGACACCCAGGCTTTCGTCGCCGCAGTCTGCGACCTCTTCGACCTGAAGGCCGCCGCGCCCAAGGACGGCGAGATCCGCCTGTCGCCCAAGGCCTAAAGGAGCCTTAGCGTAAGGCGAGTATTTTTCGACACACGCGTTTATGTAGAATTTGCTACACCCGTCAGGGTGTGCCCTCCCCTGCGGTGTCTATCCCCCAATAGCGAGTTCGCCCCCGACCGGGACGGCGGTCCGCAGCCTTAGGGGGAACCATCATCTTGTTGCGCATTTTCCGGCGCCGCCGCGCCCATCTGACGACCACCAGCGTCCTGGCCCTGCTCTGCGCCGCGCCGGCGGCGATCGCCGCTCCGGCCGAGGCCACCGTCAACTTCGCCATTCCCGCCGGCACGATGGAGAGCGTGCTGACCACCTACGCGATCCAGGCGCATGTGCAGCTCTTGTACACGCCGGATCTCGTGGCCGGGCGCCGCAGCCCGGGTCTGAGCGGCGCGCTCACAGCGCGGGAAGCGCTGGGGCGGCTCCTCTCAGGCTCGGGCCTTATGGCCCAGGAGAGCCGCCCCGGCGTGATCGTGCTGCGGCTGGGACGCATCGCTGAGGCTGACCCCGCCGCGGAGGCCTCGCAACCCAGTCCCGAGGTGCTTTCGGAACTGGTGGTGACCGGAAGCCATATCCGCGGCGCGGACCCCGGCGCGGCGCCTATTCTCCAGTTGGGCAAGGACGCGCTCAATCGTCGGGGCTATGCGACGGTCGCCGATGCGCTCTCGGCCTTGCCACAGAACTATGCGGGCCTGGCGACGCCGGCCTCGGCGACCACCGGGATCGACGTCACGACCCAGAATTTCAGCCGCGCCACCACGGTCAATCTTCGCGCCCTGGGCCCTGACGCCACCCTGGTTCTGGTGAACGGCCGGCGCATGGCCGGGACCGGCGGCAAGGGCGACCTCGCCGACATCTCCTCGATCCCTGCCGCCGCCGTCGAGCGGGTCGACGTCCTGCTGGACGGCGCCTCGGCCCTCTACGGCTCGGATGCGGTGGCCGGCGTCGTCAACCTGATCATGAAACGCGACTTCGAAGGCGGCGAGACCCAGTTGCGCTATGGAACCACCCGCGGCGGCGGCGACGAGCGATTGGCGGCCCAGACCTTCGGCAAGGTCTGGTCGGGGGGCCACGCCCTGATCACCTATGAGTACTATGCCCGCGACGCCCTGCCGTTCACGGCGCGTGACTACACCGCCAGCGCCGATCTGAGGCCGTTCGGCGGGACAGATCACCGCTCGACCAACGCCAGCCCCGGCAACATCCTGGTGCTGGATCCCACCACCAACACCTCGCGGCCGCTCTATGCGATCCCGGTCGGCGCGACCTCGTTTCCGCTGAAGCCGACCGACTTCATCGCGGGTGGCCTCAACCTGCAAAGCCCCAAGGCCGGGATGGACCTGCTCGCCAGCCAGGAGCGGAACAGCGTCTATGCGAGCTTTGGCCAGGCTCTGTGCGAACGGGTCGAGATCAACGGCGATTTCCGGTTCAGCCGGCGTACGACGGACGCCAACAGCGTCATTCCGAGCGCCATCCTCAGCGTCACGCGCGCCAACCCCTATTTCGCGTCGCCGAACGGGGCGACCACCCAGCAGATCGCCTATTCCTTCGCCAATGACCTGGGCCCGTCCTACGCCTATGCGACGGGGCGCAGCGTCGCCGCCTCGCTCGGCGCCAAGGTCGACCTGTGGGGCGACTGGCAGGCGGATAGCTACCTCGCCTACGCCAAGGAGCAGACCCATTCCGGCACCACGGGAAACCTGAACTCGCTGTTCCTCAACGAGGCCCTGGGCACGACCGCCGACAATCCGGCGACCCCGTTCAAGACCGCGGTCGATGGATTCTATAACCCCTATGGGTCCGGCCAGGCCAACAGCCGCGCGATCCTCAGCTTCATCGGCTCCGGCTATAGCCGCCAGCGGTTCGAGAGCCGGATGACGTCCCTCAATGTCCAGGCCGACGGCAAGGTCTGGACCCTGCCGGGCGGCGACCTGCGCCTGGCGGTCGGCGCCCAGGCCCGGCGCGAGGGGTTCGACCAGTACCAGGAGAGCGAGTTGTCGACGGTCACCCCGGTCGTGACCCGGCCGGCGCGGGAGACGCGGACCGTCAACGCCGCCTTCGCCGAACTGCGCGCGCCGCTGGTCGGCCCTGACAACGCCGTGCCCGGCGTGCGGCGGCTCGAACTGTCGCTTGCCGGACGGATCGAGTCCTACAGTGACGCCGGCCGGACCTCCAATCCCAAGGTCGGCCTGACCTGGGAGCCGGCCGAGGGCCTGCGTCTGCGCGCCACCTATGGCACCTCGTTCCGGGCGCCGGGCCTGACCGAGACCAAGGCGCTGCAGTCCATCAGCGCCTTTCCGTTCACCAGCAACGGCGCGCGCCTGATGGTGCTCGACGTGGATGGGGGCAATCCAAACCTCCGGCCGGAGACCGCGAAATCCTGGACCGCGGGCGTCGACTACGCGCCGACTGAGGTTCCCGGCCTGAAGGTCTCGGCCACCCTGTTCGACACGGACTTCTCCGGTCAGATCGATCGGCCGGTCTTTCGCTTCCTGGCGTCGGGCATCTCCAACCCGGTCATCGCGCCCTTCGTGCGCTTCGTCAGCGCCAGCAATCCGACCGACCTCGCCCAGGTCCAGGCTCTGATCAGCGACCCGAAATACACGACGCCGGGCCTCTACCCCGCCAGCGCCTTCAACGTGATCATCGACACCCGCTACGTGAACACCGGTCGACTCCACGTGCGAGGCCTCGACGCCCAGGCGAGTTATGGGTTCGACCACGGGCCGGACCGCTTCGACCTGGCGCTCAGCGGAACCTATCTCTTCAACTACGACCAACAGCTCACCCCGACGGCGGCGACGGCCAACTTCGTCAACCTCGCCGGCCAGCCGCTCGCATTGCGACTGCGCGGCGAAGCCAACTGGCGGCGCGGCGACCTCGGCGCCACGCTCGGGCTCAACTATGCGGGGGCCTACAAGGCCTCGACCGGTCAGACGATCGACGCCTGGACGACCGCAGACCTGCAGGTGCGCTGGGCGCCGTCGAAGGGACCACTCGAAGGTCTCGCCCTGACCGCTTCGGTCCAGAACCTGTTCGACACCGACCCGCCCTTCTACGACTCGCCGCAAGGGATCGGATACGACGCAGCCAATGCCGATCCGATCGGCCGCTTCGCCGCGATCCAGCTGACCAAGCGCTGGTAGCCTAGTCCGACTTCCACAGCCCGAGAGTTCTTCCATGCGCCCGCTTCTGGCGCTGCTCGCCTGCGCGCTCGCGCCGGCGACGGCCTCCGCTCGCCCCTTCACGGTCCAGGACCTGCTGCAGACCGAAGGCCTCGGCCAGGTCCTGGTCGCCCCGTCCGAGCAGTGGGCGGTGGTCGAACATCGCCGCCCCTGGCGGGAGGGTCAGAATTTCGACCTCAATCTTTGGTCACCGCTGAGGCTGACCCGTCTCGACTATGTCGACCTGGCCCACCCCGGCCCGGCGACCGCCTTGTTCGACCAAACCCCGGACGCAGGCTACCAGGCCGGTCCCATCGCGCCGGACGGGCGGCACATGCTGGTCTATCGTCTGGCGGACAGGCGGTACGAGGCCGGTATCCTGGCGCTCGACACCCGCCAGGTGATCTGGCTGCCGCTGCTCCCGGACCAACCGGTCTATGGCCGGGCCGCCCAGTGGCGGAACGCCTCGACCTTGATCCTGCTGGTTCGCGCCGACGGCGACATGCCGCGACAGCTCGCGATCCCCTGGCGGGCTGAGGCGCGTCGCGCCGAAGGCCGCGCCCGGACGGCCGCGGGCAAGGTCCCGTCTCGGGTCCGCTATGGCAGCGGACGGTTCCTGAACGTGAAGGCCGAGCGGCCGCCTTCGCAGTTGATGGCGGTCGAGGCGACGACCGGCGCGCTGCGCCCCTTGGCGGAAGGTGAGTATGTCGACCTCGAGGTCTCGCCGGACGGCCGCCGGGCCGCCGTCATCGAGAACCGCGCCGAGACCCAAAGCCGCCCCGAGGATCGGGTCTATATCGCCCTGCCCAGCCGCAAGCGGCGCCTCACCCTGGTCGACCTCGACACCGGAAAGGCCAGCCAGCCCTGCGGCGAGGCCGATCTGGCGCTGAACACCCTGACCTGGTCGGCCAAGGGGCAATTGCTCGCTTCATTGCGATCCGACACCGGGGCCTGGGACGCCCGCCAGCTCGTGCGAGTCACCGACACCGCCTGTGAGCGCCTGCCGATCGGCGACCTGACACCGATCGCCGAGCGCGGCCTCGACGATCAGATCTTCCTGCGTGCGACCTGGATGGGCGAGACCCCCGTGTTGCAGGCCCGGCCCTCCGAGGGCTTGCGCGCTGACTGGTATCGGCTCGGCGACGCGAAGCCCGTCAATCTCACCGCCGCCTTGCCCGCCTCAGTGGCCACCCTCGCCGCCGTCGCGCCCGACCGGCTGCGGCTGCTGGGCGGCGATGGCTTGTGGTCGGTCGACGCTCAGGGCCATGCTCAGCGAGAGACCGCCGCCCCCGGCGCCACCCTCATCCTCCGATCCGTCCGCGGCCAGGACCGCGTCCGCAACGACCCGTCCCCACCGGGCCCGGACGCGACCTGGCTCGAAGACGGGGGCGCCAGCCTGGTCTGGCGCCCACCCCATGCCTCGCTCGCGCGCGCGCGCCTGCCCGATCAGAGTTCGGTGCTCGCCGCCACGTTCCGGGCGGCCCTGGTGGTCGCCACCGCCCCTGACGGTGAGAAGACCCTGAGCGTCGTGAACCCATCCGGTGCGACGTCGGTCCTCAAACTCAACGCCGCCTATGCCGGTGTGACCCCACCGCAGATCGTGCCGATCCCGCACAAGGGCGCGAAGGGCGAGACCCTGACCAGCTGGCTCTACCTGCCCGCCGACCGTGCGGCCGGCGGCAAGCTTCCCCTGGTGGTGATCCCCTATCGTGGCCAGGTCTTCGCCAAGCCGCCCGCCCATTTGGCGCTCGGAACCTGGAACGAGAGCGCCAACGCCCAGATCCTGGTCGGCGCGGGCTATGCGGTCTTGGCCCCCAGCCTGCCCTACGATGTCGAAACCGGCGAGCCGGCCCTGGGCCTGGCCGATGACATCCTGCGCGCGGTCGATGCGGCGCTTGCCCGCGGCGACCTCGACCCCGACCGCATCGCCCTGTTCGGCCACAGCTTCGGCGGCATGAGCGTGGTCAACACCGCAATCCAAAGCCCCCGCTTCAAGACGGTGATCGCCAGCGCCGGGCTGTTCGACTTCATCTCGAACTGGGGGATCTTCCTCCAGCATCAGGCCGCCATTCCCCAGGACGGCTATTCGCCGAACCTTACCAACGGCATGACCGAGCACGCGCAGCCGGGCATGGGCGCACCGCCCTGGGCCGATCCGCTGCGCTACCTGCGCAACAGCGCCATCTTCCAGGCCGACAAGCTCAATGTCCCGGTGCTGATCCTGCACGGCGAGACCGACGAGCTCGGGGTCTTCCAGGCCCAGGAGCTGTTCAGCGCGCTCTACCGCCAAGGCAAGGACGCCGAGCTCGTGACCTATTGGGGCGAGGGCCACAACACCATGAGCCCCGCCAATATCGTCGACCGCTATGCGATCATCCTCGACTGGCTCAAGCGGACCTTGCCCCCTGCCGACGCCAGCAGCGGAGCCAAGCCTCCACGGTGACCGCCGACAGGATCGCCGCGCTTTCGGCCTGCCAGATCAGCACCTCCAGCCGCAGCCGCCGATCCATGTCCGCGCGATCGATCAGCCCCTGGGCCGCGAGCTCGCCGTCCAGCAGGTAGTCCCGCAGGAAACCCAGGCTCTCGGCCACCACGCGGGCGTAGTAGGCGGAGAACTCCCCCTTGTCCCGGCGATCGCGGACGGACGGCGGCAGGCGATCGGCGAAGGCGCGCCGAGCCAGGGCGCGGTCGCGGCCGCCCTCCGTCAGATCGGGGACCGGGATCGCCAGGCAATGCTCGAGCACCGGCTGGGCGAGGAACGGGGTCAGCACCTCGGCTTGCCGCGCGCGGCGGTTTTCGATGTGGGTGGAGAGCTTCTGGGCCAGGATCAGGATGTGGGCGCGCTTGCCCGGCGGCAGGCCCTTCGTCTCCATCATCCACGGATGAGGGCCCGCCACGGCTTCTCCGCGCCAGGCGGCGCCGGGCCGAAGCGCCTCCCCCAGCACCTGCCAGACCGACCGCCGCGTCCAGCGCGCGACCTGCGGCAGGTATGGCGAACCCAGTCCCCGAAGCCCGGTTCGCCGCAGATGATCGGCGACCAACACACCGGTCGGCAGGTTGAAGAGCGCCATGTCGCCGTGAATGCGCACTGGCAGCCAGAGGTCGCCGAGCTTCGCGCCCGCGCCGAGCAGTGAGCCGGCCGCCTTGAGCGGATTCATGAAGTGCTGCGGGTTCTTGAAC
>CAMFIW010000067.1 GCA_945952355.1 uncultured Phenylobacterium sp.
AGATCATGCCTAGTCTCGTGGGCTCGGAGATGTGTATAAGAGACAGGTAGATGTGGGTGTGGCGCACGAAGGCGGCCTCGATCTGCGGATCGATCTCCACCGCGGTGACCTTCACCTCGCCGTCGGGGGCGATGTCCAGCTGGGTCAGGCCGCCGAAGGCCGCCATGTACTGGTCCTGCTTCCCGATGCCCTTGTTCAGGGTCTCGATCTCGATGCGGCAGGCTTCCTCGGCCAGGGCCTGGCGGTCGGGCGTCCGCCCCTTGAGGGCGTGCAGGGCGCGCAGGAAGCCGACCAGGAAGCAGCTCGACGAACCCAGGCCCGTGCCGCCGGCGATGTCGCCCATCGACGCCATCTCGAAGCGCTCGTCGATGCCGTGCGCCTGCAGGGCTGCGCGCACCAGCTCGTGCTGAATCTCGGAGGTGGTCTCGCGCACCTCCGGATCGGGGCCATGCAGGGTGACGCCGGTCTGGAAGGCGGGGCGATGGGCGGTGATGTGGATGTACTTGTCGAGACCCATGGCGAAGATGAAGCCGCCGCCATGGCGATAGTAGCTCTCCAGATCGGTGCCCCCGCCGCCCAGGGTCACGCGCAGCGGCGTGCGGGTCGAGATCATGGTGCTACTGGGCCGCGATCTGGACCGTGCCGGCCGCGATCTGCTCCCAGTGGCCCTTGCTCATGGCGAGCGCGGGGTGGGAGACGAGACCGTGCCAGACCACCGCCGCCAGGCCTTCGACGATCGGGGTGATCAGTTCGGCGTCGACCGTGGGCACGATCACGCAAGCGTCCGCCGCCTGGGCGGTGAAGCCGCCGTTGCGCCCGACGATGCCGGTCACCGCCGCGCCGCGCTGCTTGGCGAGTTCGATGGCGCGCACGATGTTGGCGCTGACCGGCGGCGAGACGCTGCCGCCGCCGACCGAGAAGATCAGCAGGCCGTCCTCGGCGCGCAGGCGCGAGGACTGCAACCAGGTCGAGAAGGTGCCTTCCCAGCCCTCATCGTTGATACGCGCGGTGAGCTCGGAAACGTTGTCGGTCGGGCAATAGGCCTCGAAGCCGCAGATCTTGCGGAAATCGTTGGTCGCATGGCTGGCGTGGCCGGCGCTGCCGCCCACCCCGATGATGAACAGACGGCCGCCGCGGTCGCGGACCTTGGCCAGGGTGTTGGCGACGGCCTCGACGGCGTCGCGGTCGATGGCCGCCATCGCCTTGGCGGCGACCTCGAAGAAATGGTCGGAAAACACGTCAGAAGCCCCCGCTGTTGGTGCGTTTCCGCACAGCATCCATGATGATGGGCGCAGCTTGCGAAAGGCTTGCCACAGTGTGGTCCGCCCCGGCCTTCACCCCGGAATTGTAGTTTCGCGCCAGCAGGATGGTCGTGCAGCCGGCCGCGCGGCCGCATTCGACGTCCCGATCCTGGTCGCCGATCATCCATGAGGCCGTCAGATCCGTCCCATGCCGCGCGGCGAGCTCGGTCAGCAGGCCGGGCTTGGGCTTGCGGCAGGCGCAGGCGTCGGCGTTGTCGTGCCGGCAGGCGACGATCTCGTCCACCGGCAGGCTCGCGGCCAGCTGGGCGTGGATGGCGTCGAGCGCGGCGTCACTCATCAGGCCGCGGCGGATGTCCGGCTGGTTGGTCACCACGAACAGCGGCAGGCCGAGGGTCTTGAGGTCGGCGAGGGTGCGGGCGGCGTCGTCCACCAGCACCAGCTCCTCCGGCGTGCGGGGCGAGGCGGGCTTGCCGTCGCGCTCGACGATGCGGTTCAGCACCCCGTCGCGGTCGAGGAAGACGGCGGGCCTCATGCCAGCACCAGGCGGCCCTGCGCCAGCAGGCGCTGGCCGGCGGCGTGGCTCTCGGGCGTGTCGAGGCCGAGGCAGACCCCGTGCGGATCGATGACGTGGGCGGCGAGCTTGCGCCCGCTCGCCAGCATGGCCGGGAAGACGTCGCGGCCGAAGTCGACCAGGCGGCCGGACGGGATCAGGTCGAGCAGGCTCGGCTGCACGACATAGACCCCTGCGTTGACCAGGCTCGACAGCGCTGCCGCGCCGGCCCCCTCCACGAACTCCGCGATAGTCCCGTCGGCGGCGACGCGGACACGCCCGCCCGCGATGCCGGTGTTCAGGTGGCGCTCCTGGTCGAACAGGGCCACGGTCGCCTCGGCGCCCATGGCTTGGTGGCGGGCCCAGAGGTCGCCCAGCTCGAACCGCACGACGCTGTCGCCATAGACCACGAGGCTGGGCTCGGTGATCTCGCGCCGGATGTTGCCGAGCGCGCCAGCGGTCCCGAGCAGTTCGGGCTCATAGACATAGTTGATCTCGAGCCCGAAGGCCGAGCCATCGCCGATCGTCTCGCGGATCATGTCCGCGCCGTAGTGCAGGTTGATCCACACCCGCGTGACGCCGGACACCGCCAGCCAACGCAGGTTGTGCGCCAGGATCGGGGCTCCGCCGAAGGGCATCAGGGGCTTGGGCAAGCCGCCCGCCACGTCGCGAATGCGGCTGCCCAGCCCGGCGGCGAGGACGAGGGCGGTGGTCATTTCACGGCTCCGGGGGATCGGCCCTAGAGCTGGTAGCCCGCGGCGCGCGCGTCCTGCTCGAACATCACCACGGTCTCGGCCGACAGGTCGGCGAGGTCCTTGCCGGCCATGTCCAGCTTCTTCAGCACCTCGGGCGTGGCGGTGATGATGTGGCAGCCGCAGTCCTCGGCCTGGTAGACGTTCAGAACCTCGCGGACGGAAGCCCAAAGCACCTCGGCGTTCGGACGCCGGGCGGCCATGGCCACGGCGGCCCGCATGACCGGCATGGGATCGACGCCCGTATCGGCGATGCGACCAGCGAAGACCGAGATCACCGCCGGCGTCTCCGGATGCAGAGCCTCGACCGTCTCGGCCACCTGCTCGAGCGTGAGGATGGCGGTCACATTGACCTTCACGCCCTTCGCCGACAACGTCTTGACCAGCGGCAGGCTGGACTCGCGGCGTGTGTTGGTGATCGGAATCTTCACATAGACGTTCTCGCCCCAGGACGAGATCAGCTCGGCCTGGCGGCCCATGTCCTCGAACTCGTCGGCGATCACCTCGAAGGAAATCGGCATGTCCGGGATGATGGCCAGAAGTTCACGGGCGAAGGCTTCGTAGTCGGTCACGCCGGCCCGGCGCATCAGGCTGGGGTTCGTGGTGAAACCCGTGACAAGGCCTTCGCCGTGCAGCCGCGAGAAATCGGCGAGCGTTGCTCCGTCACCGAACAGTTTTAGGCGGCTGCCCAAATTGAGTTCAGTCGCGTTCTCCGCGACATTGAAGCGATGCAACATAGTAAACCTACCCCCGCCATTCATGGCTTGGCTTGTCCACTAGAGCTTAACCTTTGGGAAGAGAAGCAACTTCGCCCCAAGCGTCGCCGTGAGTGCAGGACTTTCACCCCACAGGCGAAAAATCAGGCATGTTCGGAAAACGTCGGTTCGGGAATGTAGCCCACAGGGCGCCGCCAGGTGAGCTTGCCCAGGCCATGGGCCATGAGCACCCGCCCCGCGATGCGCCGCTCGGACCCGAATTCGGCGGTGCAGAGCGCCAGAGCGAGGCCGGCGCCGACCTGGACGAGACCCTTCAGGGTAAGCAGCGCCCAGACAGGAGCCTTGTTCGACGTCGCGTCGAGATAGATCGTCACATAGTGCTGGGTCTCGCGACGGACGCGGACCAGGCGATAGGCGGCCTTGGTGCGGTGCTCCGGCACGGTTTCGGTGACGAAGGCCTTGGCGGCCCAGACGATCTTGCGGCCCTGGCGATGCAGGCGGACGAATAGCTCCGCGTCCTCGCCGCCGGCGTCGCCGAACTCCAGGCGCATGGGAGCTTCGCCACCTGGAAAGCAGGTCTGCATGTCGAAGGCCGAGTTGCCGGTGCCGAGGCCATAGCGCGGCTTGCCGTCCGTGGCCGTCAGATCGAGCAGGATGCGGTCGGGCAGGTGCAGGTCACGGGCGAATTGGGCGGCTTCCGGGTCCCAGGCGGGCGGCGGGCCGGCGAAGCGGGCCAGCCGGGGCCCCACGGCGATGTCGGCGCCGGTCTCGAGCGCGGCGCCCAGAAGTTCGTCGAGCCAGGCTGGATCGGCCACCTCGTCGTCATCGACGAACGCCACCCAGCGGCCGGAGGCCTCGGCAAAGCCGCGATTGCGCAGCGCCGACATGTTGCGCACCGGGTCGGCGACATAGCGGATCGGCCAGGCGGCCGTGGCGGCCAGGGTCTCGACCACCGGGCGTCCGTTCTCCGACGGGTGGTTGTCGACCACCACGATCTCGCGGGACTGGCCAAGCCGGTTCTGCTGGGCGAGGCAGGAGGCCAGGGTCTCGGCCAGAAGGCCCGGCCGGTCGTAGGTGGCGATGACGACCGTGACGTCGGTCACGCGGCCTTCTCGTCGATAAAGCCGATGGGCGCGCGATAGGTCAGCTTGCCGAGGCCCTTGGCCATGCCGATGCGATGAGCGAACCGTCGCCGGCCCATGAATTCACCGCTGGCCACGAACAGCCCCAGATGGACCCCGAACTGCGCCAGGCCGAGGGCCATGACCTTCAGCCGGGTGGCGCCTGGCGTGTCGCTCGTGTTGATCCGCGAGGCCGCATAGTGCTGCGAGCCGCGCTTCATGCGGGTGACCATGTATTCAGGCTTTGTGCGGTCGATCTCGATGAACTCGCGCACGATGGCGGTCGGGCACCAGACGAAGCGCTTGCCGGCCTGGGCCAGGCGGAACAGCAGCTGGGTGTCCTCGCCATTGGCGTCGCCGAACGCGACGCTGAACGGTTCGTCGGTGTCGAAACAGGTGGCGACGCGGAAAGCGGCGTTGCCGCTGCCCAGCCCTTTGCCCTTGCGGCGCAGGCGGCCGAACATCTCGATGGGGGCGTCGGAGGGCATGCGGAAGTCGAGGGTGTACAGCCAGGCCTCGGGGTCCCAGTCGGGCGCGTGGCCAGTCTCGAAGAGGGGCAGCTTGGGCCCGAAGGCGGCGTCGGCCCCGGTGCGTTCCAGGCAGGCGTGGAGCTCGGCCAGCCACCCTGCGTCCGGCGCCTCGTCATCGTCGATGAAGGCCACGTACCGCCCCTTGGCGGCCTTGATGCCGATGTTGCGCACGATCGAGATGTTGCGACGCGCGTCCGCCAGATAGGTGACTGGCGCCCCCTGGGCGGCGAGGCCCTCGACCATCTCCCGGGCCAGCTGGTCGGGATGGTTGTCGACGACGATGAACTCGTAGCCCTCCGCCAGGACCTGTTTCAGGCCTTCGGTCAGAGTGCGCTTCAGGAGATGGACACGATCGTAGCTGAGCACGACAACGCTGATGGCGGGGCTCATACGCCGGTCCCCCTCACCACGACCACCGCGGTTCTCGCCAGGATCTGGATGTCCAGCCACAGCGACCAGCGGCGTATATAGTCGAGGTCCAGCTCGACCCAGCGATCATAGTCGCTGATCCGGTGCCGGCCCTCAACTTGCCAAAGGCAGGTGATCCCTGGCTGAACGGACAGCTTCAGCTTCTGAAAGTCCGTGAACTGAGCATATTCGTGTTCGCGCGGCGCGCGCGGTCCGACGAGGCTGATATCGCCCTTCAGGACGTTCCAGAGCTGGGGCAGTTCATCGAGGCTGAATTTGCGCAGCAGGCGGCCAAAGGGCGTGACGCGCGGGTCGTGGCTCATCTTGAAGGCGGGCCCGGTCATTTCGTTGTGCGCCATCAGCTCGGCTTCCATGGCGTCGGCGTCGCGGACCATGGTGCGGAACTTCCAGCCGTCGAAGCGGCGGCCGTCGCGACCCACCCAATGGCAGGTGTAGAGCACCGGACCGGCCGAGCTCAGCGCCACGCCGACGGCGATGGCGGCCAGCAATGGCGACAGCACCACAAGCAGTCCCGCCGAGATCGCAAGGTCCATCGCCCGCTTGACCGCGAGTTCGAAGGTCACGTCACGACCGCCGGCGAGAACCGGACGTAAACCGATGCTATGGCTCATACCGCTCAGCAAAAGACTGCGCCCCAAGGACCTCGGCTTATATGGCGAACCCGTTGACAAGCGGTGTGAAGACAACCGGAAGCGGGTTTCCGGCCATCAGATTCGCCGGATTGCGTTTCACCCCGATGAGCGTCGATGAAACCGTGGGCGCCCTGGCCGGCCGCGACGCCGACGCACCGTTCGTCGCCTTCGTCACGCCGAACGCCGAACATGCGTATCTGCGCCGCAAGGACGAGCTGTTCCGCCAGTGCGGCGACAGCTGCTGGATCAGCACGAACGACAGCCGCATCCTCGGCCGGGCTGCGTGGCTGGCCGGCCTCGACCTGAAGTTCGCGCCCGGCGCCTACGTGGTTGACCGCCTGTTCCAGGAGGTGATCGGCAAGAACGACCCGATCACCATCGTCGGCGGCATGCCCGACGTGGTCGAGGGCCTGGTCGCCAAGTATGGCCTGACCCGCGTCGCCCACCACAATCCGCCCATGGGCTTCATCCACCAGCCGGACGCCGTGCGCGAGGCGGTGGAGTTCGTCGCCACCCATCCCGGCAGATTCGTCTTCGTCGCCATGGGCCCGCCGCAGTCCGAGAAGTTCTGCCAGCACATCATCGCCGATGGCCGGTCGACGGGCGTGGGCCTGTGCATCGGCTCGTCGATCCAGGTGGTGACCGGCCGCATCGACGTGGCGCCCGACTGGATGGAGCATTCCGGCCTCGTCTGGCTCTACCGGCTGCAGCGCGAGCCCGGCCGGCTCTGGAAACGCTATCTGGTTCGCGGCCTCTTCGGTCTGGGCCTCGGCCTCGCCGACGTGCTCGCCATACGACTGGGCGGTCGCCGCCCTCAGCTCGATGCCGCCTGACGCCGCCCGCGTCCGGATCCTGGACGACTGGCGCGCCGGCCAGGCCGAGCGCCGCGCCGACCGGTCCGCCTTCGCGGACCGGGCGCTCTGGCTGTGGGGGGCGGCGATCCTGGTCGCGATGCTGCTCTACATGCTGATCGGCCCGACGCCCTATCAGCATGAGGCGGCGCTCGACCCCGACACCGGAGCCAACACGGTCTCGCCGATCAACCGGGTGATATGGCTGGCGCTCTTCGCCGCCGCGGCCCCGATCCTGTGGTTCCGGCGGGCGGTCCTGATGGAGTCCCTGCTTCGGCTTTGGCCGCTGATCCTGCTGTTCTGCTGGTTCTCCGCGACCACCCGCTGGGCGCTCGACCCCAACGTCTCCAACAAGCGTCTCTTCCTCTACCTCATCGCCACCGCGATATGTTTGTCCGTCAGTCTGGGCGTACGAGAGGGGCGTCGCATGCACCAGGCGCTGGCGGTGGCCGCCGCGCTCATGGTGGCTATCGACCTGGGCTCGTGGGTGATCGCGCCGGCCAAGTCGATGACCGAACTCGGCCTGGCCGGCATCCATACTCATAAGAACACGCTCGGCTCGGCGATGATGCTGTGCGGCCTGGTGTGCGGCTCCTACCTGCTGACGCAGAGGACCTTCATGGGCCGGCTGTTCTGGGGCGCCGTCCTGGCGGCCGCCTTCGTGCTGCTGGTGGCCTCCAAGTCCAAGACAAGCCTGGCGATCTTCCTGGTCGCATCGGCCGCCGCGCCGGTCCTGGCCCTGATCCTGCGCCAGCGCGCCTCGCTGATCTGGGCGCTGACCGCGTCGGTCCTGGCAGGCCTCGGCGCCTTGGCGCTGGGCTGGTTCGGCTGGTGTTTCGCCGAGGGGCGCGATCCGTTCTCGCCCTTGCGCGACGTGACCTTCACCCAGCGCCGCGACGTCTGGGTCTTCGTGATCGGGATCCTCTCCCAGCACCCCTGGACCGGGGTCGGTTTCGGGTCGATGTGGGACGTCGACGCGGCCGTGCAGCCCAGCCTTCAGACCGACTTCTGGTTCGCCAAGCCCGACGCCTTCACCAACGAGGCGCACAACGGGTATCTCGACCTGGCGGTGACGACCGGGGTGTTCGGCCTGCTGGGAAGTCTGGCGCTCCTGATGCGCTGGATCTGGCGATCCCTCGGCATGTTGCGGCTGGCCCAGGTCTCCCCGGAGCCGAAAGATCGCCAGGCCCTTCCCTACAGCCTCTACCTCGGCCTCTTCCCGCTGCTGTTCTTCGTCCACAATTTCATGGAGAGCAGCTATTTCACGGCGAACGCGACGTTTGGCACCCTGATCCTGCTGATCGGGACGGACGTCGACCTGCGATGGCCGGATCGCTCGCGCCCCGGCGGCCTCAATGCGCCGGACTTCGGTTCCGGCCGATGAGCATCCATAGCAGGCCGGTCATCAGCGCCACCTCGACCACCTGGCCGGCCGCGGTGCCGCCGATCGCGCCGCCATAGCCCCAAAGGCGCATCGCCACGATCATGGCGCTCGCCGCGGCGATGGAGGCGATCGTATTGGCGATGGCGAGGCCTTTGAACGCGCGCAGCACCTGTAGCGGCACGCTGATCACCGTCTGGGCCAGGCTGAGCGCGGCCGAGACGCCCCAGAGGGCGACCATCCAGCCGTCTTCGGCGTACTTGCCCTTGTAGAGATGGGTCGCGACCAGGGGCCAGGCGAAATGCATGACCAGCGACCAGGAGGCCGCGACGGCCAGGCCAAGAGCCAGGGCCACGAGCACCATCCGCTGGAAGCCGTTCCAGTCCCTTGCGTCCTTGCGCCGGACCAGATCGTTGCGGGCGACCGAGCTCCAGGCGGTGCCGAGCAGGGGCACTGGCCGCAGGAGCAGCTGGGTGGCCGATAGGGAGGCGAGCGCGGCCGCGCCGAACCAGCCGGCGACCAGGAAGGCGTAGAAGCGGGTGAGGACCTCCGTGGTGGTCACGCCGAGGAACAGCCAGCCGGACTGGGACAGATAGGCGCGAAAGCCCCTCAGCTCGGCCAAGCTGACGCGCACGCCCTGGCCGCGGGTGGCGAGCCGTCCGCCGCCGAGCCCCACCAGCGCGTAGGCCGACCCGAGCAGCAGCAGGATCTCGTTGGCCGACAGCGGATGCAACAGCATCTCCCCCAGGGCCACGAATGCGACGGACAGCGCCAGCAGCACGCCGGTCTGGGTCAGGGCCGTCGTCGGGCTGCCGCGCGCGAAGGCGAGGGTGCGAAAATACTGTTGCAGCAGGAAGGCCGGGACGAACAGGGCCGCGGCGGGCTCGCCGAGTTCCTGGCCGGCCGCCTTCAGCCCCGTCGCGACGCCCATCACCGCCAGGGCGATCAGGCCCAGGAACACCACGGTCACCGCATGCATCAGCCGTTCGACCGGCAGGCGCTCCGCCGAGAGGCCGCTGCCGGGGGGCAAGACCAGGAGGTGGGTAACGGTGACCGCGTTCTGCAGGCTCGCCAGCATGAACGCCACATTGGCCCAGAAGGCGAAGGTCCCGTACTCGTCCGGCGCTGTGATCCGGATCAGCAGCAGGTTGACGCCGAGGTTCAGCAGCGACCACAGCGCCTGCTCGATCACCGCGGTCAGGT
>CAMFIW010000068.1 GCA_945952355.1 uncultured Phenylobacterium sp.
AGCACCGCGGCCTGGCGCTTGGCGCCGCCCATGGCGCTGGGCGGGCCGCCGGCGTTGCGGCCGGCGCCGTCGAGCAGCTTGAGGCGGAAGGCGAGCGGATCGACCCCCTGGGCGTGGGCGGCCTCGTCCATGAAGCTTTCCACCGCCCAGTTGGTCCAGCCGGGCCCGACCGAGCGCAGCCAGCCCGGCCGGAAGGCGCGGTTGGCGAGGTCGTTCGAGATGGCCCGCACCCGATGGGCGCCCACCGTGTACCAGTGGTTCGCGCCGTTGATGGCGAAGGGGTCGTAGGCGACGCCGTTGACGCCCTTGGGCATGAAGAAAGGCGCCATCACCTCGGTCGGCCAGCCGGCGCAGGCGGCGTGGTCCATGGCGGCGACCCGACCGCCCTCGCCGAACGCCATGCGCACGGTCTGGACCGAGGGCGAGCGGAACGAATCGAAGCGGATGTCGTCGGCGCGCGTGAAGACCAGCTTCACCGGCTTGCCGATCGCCTTGGCGGCGAGCGCGGCAGGCACGGCGTAGTCCCCGTTCAGCCGCCGGCCGAAGCCGCCGCCGAGCAGGTAGGTCTTCATGACGATCTTGTCTTCAGGCCGCCCGAGCGCCTTGGCGAGGGTCGGCAGGATCAGCGACTGCCACTGGTTGCCGGCGTGGATCTCGAAGACGCCGTCCTTCTCCAGAGCCAGGGCGTTCACCGGCTCCATCTGGAAATGCAGGGCGCTGGCGGTGGTGTAGGTCGCCTCCAGGGTCGCCTTGGCGGACTTGAAGGCGTCGTCCACGCCGGGATCATCGACCACCGTGCCGCCGGATTTCGGATCGGCGATCAGCTTGGCGGCGTGGGCCTGCAGGTCGGCTTCTGAGACCTTGGCGGTGTCGCCGTTGGTCCAGCTCACTTTCAGGGCTTCGCAGGCGCGGTCGGCGGCGACGAAGCTGTCGGCCAGCACCACGATCCAGCCGGGGACCGTGTTCGAGGGATCGTCGAGCACCAGGTAGCGCTGATAGCCCGGCACGGCCTTGGCCGCGGCGTCGTCCACCGAGACGACCTTGGACTCGTTGCGCGTCGGCGGGATCTTCGGCCGGGCGTAGACCATATCCGGGACCACGGCGTCGAGGCCGTAGACCCCCTGGCCGTTGGTCTTGGAGGGAATGTCGCGCGCATGGGTGTCGTGGCCGATCAGCCGCCGGTCGGCCTTGGCCTTGATCGGCATGGCCTTGAGGTCGTCGGCGCTGAAGGTGCGCTTCAGGTCGCCCTTGGCGACGATCTGGCCATAGGTGACGGACTTCCCGCCCGCGCTGACCACGCCCTTGCGGACCGTGCAGGCCTTCGGATCGGCGCCCAGCATCTTGGCGCCGGCCTCGGTGAGCGCGATGCGGCCGGCCGCGCCGGCCTGGCTCATCAGCGGGTAGGACTGCCAGACCGACCAGGAGCCGCCGGTGACCATCAGGCCCCACTTGGGGTCGGAATCGACGTGGACGATGCGGACTTTGTCCCAGTCGGCCTCCAGCTCGTCGGCGACGATGCGGGCGATGGCGGTGCCGACGTGCTGGCCCATCTCGGCGCGGATCACGTTGACGGTGACGACCCCGTCGCGGTCGATGCCGTACCAGATGGTGGGCTCGAAGCCTGGCCCGGAGCTGGCCGGGCCGAGCGCCAGGGCCTGGGCGGCCGGCACGAAGCCGAACAGGGCGCCGCCGGCCGCGGCCGTGGCCAGGAAGCTGCGGCGGGAGAGGTCGGGAAGCGGCCGGTTCATGCCTTGGCTCCCGTCTTCTTGGCCGCTGGCTTGGCGGCGGGCTTGGGCGCGCCGGCCAGCTTGATGGCCTTCTTGATCCGCACATAGGCCATGCAGCGGCAGAGGTTGCCGTTCATGGCGGCTTCGATGTCGGCGTCGCTCGGATGCGGGTTCGATTTCAACAGGGCGGCGGCCTGCATGATCTGGCCGGACTGGCAGTAGCCGCACTGGGGAGCTTGAGCCTCCACCCAGGCCTTCTGCAGCGGATGGCTCCCGCCGAGGCCTTCGATGGTGGTGACCTTGGAGCCGGCGACCGCGCTGGCGGGGGTCAGGCAGGAGCGGATCGCTTGACCGTCCACATGCACCGTGCAGGCGCCGCATTGGCCGATCCCGCAGCCGAACTTGGTCCCCTTCAGACCGAGCTGGTCGCGGATCACCCAAAGCAGGGGCGCGTCATCCGGGCCCTCGACCTGAACGGGCCGCCCGTTGAGCTGGAAACTGGTCACGCCGCTTCCTCCCCTGCTGATTGTCAGGCGGAGGCTGCGCCCTTTTGGCGAAGCTTGTCTAGACGGTCTTCGCTTTGCGCCAAGTCCAGACGTAGAGCCCCAGGGCGACCACCGCGTAGCCGAGGAAGGCCAGCAGGATGCCGGTCTTCTCGAAGCTGTCGCCCACGACCGAGAGCGGGGTGGCCTTGCCGGTGACTACGATCAGCAGGGCCAGGACGACGTTGAACAGGCCCTCGCCGACGATCAGGCCGGAGACGGTCAGCACGCCGAGGCCCTTGGCGACCTGGCCCCACGGCCGCGACTTGGCCAAGCGGTCGAAGGTCCAGCCGGCGACGGCGCCCACCACGGTCGGCAGGATCACGGTCGAGGGCAGGTAGATGGCGATGCCGACCGCGAGCGGTGGGAGGCTGAGGCGCAGGCCGTCGGCCCGGGTCTTGGTGGTGGCGCGCAGGGTCTCGTCGACCAGGACCATGGCCGCACCGATCAGGCCGCCGATCGAGATCAGGCCCCAGGGCAGGTCGCCGCCGACGACGCCGGTGGCGATCGTCGAGATCAGCGTCGCCTGGGGCGCCGGCAGCGGGTTGGCCGCGATGCCGTGGGTGGCGCCGGCGAAGCCGTTGGCCTTGTTCAGCAACTCCAGGATCGGCGGAATCACGGCCGAGCCCGCGACCACCCCGATGACAAGGGCGACCTGCTGGCGCCAGGGCGTGGCGCCGACGATCTGGCCGGTCTTGAGGTCCTGCAGGTTGTCATTGGCGCTGACCGCGACGGCGATCAGGATGCCGGTGATCAGGAGCGCGAAGGCCACCAGCGGTTTGGGGTCGCCTCCCTTGGCGACCGCTCCGGCGATGGCTACCGCGGTGAGCGAGGCGCCCAGCACGGCCAGGATCGCGACACCCGAGACGGGGCTGTTGGACGAGCCGATCAGGCCGGCCATGTAGCCGCAGACCGCGGCGACCGCGAAGCCGATGACCACGATGTAGAGCACGCCGGCGGTCACCAGCGGCAGGCCCAGAGGCGCCAGGGGCCCGCCGGAGATGAACTGCAGGATCAGCCAGGCGATCGGCAGGATGCAGGCCAGCGAGACCAGTCCGACCCAGGTGATCGGCATGTCGCGTTCCTCGATGGCCAGGCTGTCGGCCTCGCCCGCGCGTCGCTTGGTCTGGGCGGCGATGGCGGCCGCCAGTCCGGCGCCGACCGGGGCGGCGAGCTTCAGCAGGGTCCAGATGGCCGCCACGCCGATCGCGCCGGCGCCCATGAAGCGGACCTGGTGCTTCCAGACGCCCTGGGCGAGATCGGCGGCCGTGGCCGTGGCGTCGGGATGCATGTGGGTGAGGATCGGCACCGCGATCCCCCAGGCGATGATCACGCCGGTCAGTTGAGCGATGCCCACGGCGATGCCCATCAGGTGGCCGGCGCCCAGCAGGGCCAGCGAGACCGAGCCGCCGAAGCCGGTGGCCGATCCGGCGCCGAAGCGGAAGAAGCTCGCCACCTCGCCCGCGAAGACACGCATGGCCACCAGGGCCGCGACGCCGGCGGAGACAGCGGAGCCCGCCACGATCGCGACCAGCCCCGCCTTGCCCTCGGCGGCGGCCGCGCCGTCCTGGTCGCGCGAGCCGGAGCCGACCTTCAGCACCTCGCCGGCCGCGACGCCTTCCGGGTAGGGCAGGGGCGAATTCGTGACCAGCGCCCGGCGCAGCGGGATCGTATACATGACCCCCAGCACACCCCCGAGGGCGCAGATGCCAAAGGTGGTCCAGAAGGGGAAGCCGGTCCACCAGCCGATCATCACCAGGCCGGGCAGAACGAAGATCACCGAGCTCATCGCGCCCGCGGCCGAGGCCACGGTCTGGACGACGTTGTTTTCCCAGATGGTCGAGTCCTTGAAGGCCCGCAGCAGGGCCATCGAGATGACCGCGGCCGGGATCGAGGAGGCGAAGGTCAAGCCGACCTTGAGGCCCAGATAGACGTTGGCCGCCGTGAAGACGAGGGTGATCAGCACCCCCAGGATCACGCCCCGGATCGTCAGTTCGACGCGGGAGGGGGTGGAGGCGGTCTCGGCGGCGGCCATGCAGGGGTCCTGAACTTCACCGCAACGGCGCGGTCGCGCCAGTTAGAGCCTCATGGCGCGGCGGGCTCAAGGGGGCGCGCCACAGAACCGACCCGATCGCCCGCTAGAGCGCGGCCAGCTTGGGGGGCCAAGCCTGCTTCCGTCCGCCGGAGACACCCAGTGCCCCCCTCCGACCTTTCCTCGAAGAACCCCTTCGCTCGCCCCAGCGCCTACGGGAACGTGCCGCCCGTGCGCCTGGCCGTTTCACGGCCCGCCGCCGCCCCACGACCCCAGGCTCAGGAGCCGCCCCGCGCCTCGGCCGGCCCCGTCATCGTGTCGGGGTTTTCAGCGCCGCCGCCGCGTCCGCGAGCCAGCCCGCAAAAGCCGGCGGCCGCGCCGCGCCTCGCCACCGACGAATTCGATTTCGCCCCGGTCTTCGACGAGCGCCCAGCGCCGCCGCCGCTGGCTGAGGTTCCGCGGCCCGAACCGGAGCCTGAACCCGCCGTGGTGGTCGAGTCCATCTTCGTCGCGCCGCCGCGCGCGCATCGGCGGAGGCCGTCCTGGCCCATCATCGCGATCGCCGGCGGAGCCGGGGCGACGGTGGTGGTGCTGGGAGTGGCGGCCGCCTGGTCGGCGCGGACCCCGGCGGACGCGTTGCGCCCGACCGTGACGGCCGTCCCAACGCCAGTCGCCGGCGCCCCGCCGCGCGCGATGCTCGAGCCCGCGCCGACCCCGGCCGCGTCGCCACCGGTCGTTCAGGCCGCCGCCCAGCCGCCGCCGATTGCTCCTCCCAAGGTGGCCAAGGCCGCGCCGCGTCTCACCCCTGCGGCTCCGGCGTCGCGTCCCGCCACGACCGCTCCGGCGCCGGAGGCGACGCCGGTGCTCGCGGTTCCGCCGCCGATCGCGCCCCAGCCCGCCGCGACCGCGGAATCGTCCGCTCCGACGCCGAGGCCGACCGATCCCGAGGCGCCGGTCTCGACCCGCGCCCGCACACCCGACTGACGCTTCACGGGAACGTCGGCGCCGACTAGACCGTTGGTTCTTCGATGGCTGCCGAGGGACATCAGCTCTTGAGCACCGCCCCACTCTCCGCGCGAGCCGACGGGCGCGTGGACGCCGTCCGGGCGGTCCGCTTGCCGATCATGGCGCCGCGGCTGCAGGCGGTCTTCGATCCCGACGGCGAGATCGAGCTGTCGCTTTGGGGCGCCGGCGCCCTGGGCCGTGCGCGGACGACCCCGATCGAGGGGCCCTACGTGGCGGCCCCGAACCTGATGGTGGGTCGCGACGGCGCGGTCTATGCCGCCCAGTCCGACCCGGTCCTGCTGCTGCGGGGGGGCGCGTTCAAGAGCTTCGCGCCGGCCCGCAGGTGCGCCTCGTGGGACCGCGCCGAACATCCCCGCACACGCGTCGCCAAGGATGGCGCGCGGCGACGCTACGAACTGCCCTGGGGTGAGGCGATCTTCGAACAGCGTGGTGACGACCTGCTGGTCGCCCTGGGAGCCGAGCGCGACGAGGCCGAGCGCGGCCTGGGCCTGTCGGTCGAGACCATCGTCACCGAGGCGGAGCACTACGCCGCCCGGTGCGACATGCTGCCGGAGGCCGATCCGGTGATGCGCTCGATGGTGATGCAGGGGGCGCACGCGGCCCTATCGGCCGTGCGGCGCGACGAGCGCGGGCGCTTCGATGGCCTGGCCGCGGGCCTCGCCTATTCGACACCTGCGAGGACCTACTACCGCGACGGCTACTGGACGCTTCAGCTCCTTCTCACGGCCGCGCCAGCGGTGGTCCACGCTCAGATCGACCTGCTGGCCGCCGGCGTGCAGCCGGATGGCGAGGCGCCTTCGGGCGTGATCGTCTCCGGTCCCGAGCAGGCCCAGGCCTGGGAGACCCTGCGCACGACGGTCTTCGGCTTCGATTGGATACACAAGCACCGCGCCGACTGGTGGAGCGACCACTTCGACAGCCCGCTGTTCTTCGTCCTGACCCTGGCCGACTATGTCCGCGCCACCGGCGACCTCGAGCCCGTGGACCGCAACTGGCCGTTCGTTCGGGCGATCTACGAGCGCTATGTCGGTCTGTCCGTTGACGGCCTGCCGGTGAAGCCGCGCCACGACCGCGACTGGGCGGACAATGTCTATCGCGGCGGCTGGGTGGCCTACGACATCGGCCTGTGGGTGGGGGCGCTCGACGCGATCGCCGAACTCGGTGCGGCCCAGGACCCGGAGCTGGCCAGCCGCGCCCGCGCGACCGCCGTCGGGGCCCGGGCGGCGGTGGCGGGGAAGCTGCGGCGCGGCGAGGGCGCCTATCCCGACTACATGGATCCCGACGGCGCGATCGTCGAGCCTCACCTGACCCTCGACAGCCTCACCCTGCTGCGCCACGACGCGGTCGGCCAGACCGAGGCCTTGAAGGTTCTGGCGCGGGTGCGCACGGAGCTGGAGAGCCGGCACAACGGCCGCCAGGGCCACGGCGATTGGGGCATGATGTGCGCCTGGCCGCCCTATTCGCGGCGCGGCGACCTGCGCTCCAAAACCGCCTTCCCGCTGCGCTATCACAACGGCTCCGACTGGCCCTGGCTCGACGGCGTCTATGCCGGCGAGCGTCTGCGCCGCGGCCTCGACGGCTGGCGCTATCCCCTGACCCGCTGGTGGGAGATCTGCCTGGCCAACGGCTGGCTGGGGGCGGTCGAGTATTTCGCCCCGCCCTGGGGGCGCGGCTCGCTCCTGCAAGGCTGGTCGGGCCTGCCCGCGGCCGTGGCGCTGCAATATCGCGACGTGATCCTGAAGGGCGATCCCGGCTAGCGGAACAGGCCGATCGTCTCCGCGACCCAGGCCTTGAGCTGGTCCCTCATCTCGGTGGGGGTCTTGCCGTTGCGCACCATGATCAGGTCCAGCTCCGGGACCAACACAATGAACTGGCCCTCGTGGCCGTTGGCCGAGAAGGTGCCGGGGCCGGCGAGATCCAGCCACCAGTGCGCGCCGTAGCGGCCCTCGGTCACGCCTTCCTGCTGCCAGGTCGGGATCCGGGCATAGTCGGCCCAGGCTTCGGGCAGCAACCGACGGCCCTCCCAAACCCCATCGCGCAGATAGAGCAGGCCGAAACGCGCGAAGTCGCGGGCGGTGCAGAAACAGAAGGACGAGCCGATGAAGGTCCCGGCGGGGTCGAACTTCGGAATCGAACTCGTCATGCCCAGCGGCCCGAACAGGCGCTCGCGCATGAACGTTTCGAAGTCCGGGCCATAGGCGTCGATCGTTCGGGCGAGCGCGCGTGCGACGATGTTCGTCGTGCCGCTGGAATAGGACCAGAAGCAATCCGGGTCGTGCGCGAGCGGCTTGTCGGCGGCGTAGTGGGCGACGTCGTCCTTCCCCTCGCCCCACATCATGGCGATGGTGTCCGACGCCTTGTCGGGCTCGTAGACCTCGGAGAATTCCAGGCCGCTGGACATGCGCAGGAGCTGGTCCAGCGTGATCGCCCCGCGCGGATCGCCGGGCTCGCGCCACTCGGGGACATTGGCCGGCGCCTCGATGTCGAGCCGCCCGTCACCCACCAGAATGCCGGCCAGCGCATGGGTGATCGACTTGGCCATCGACCAGGACATGCAGGTCTTGTCCGGCCCGTGGTCGGGCCCATAGCGCTCGTAGATCAGCCGCCCGCCCAGGACGATGACCACCGCGTGGGTTTCGACGAAGGCCGAGAAGCCCTTTTCCAGGTGGGCCTCGAACGTCCGACGATCCAACGTGGAGGGCAGGCCGCCCGTGGGCCAGGCCTCCGTCGGCCAAGGCGTTCCGGTGGGCTGGGCGGGCAGGGGCGGCAGGGTGCTCATGGGCCGCGACCTTGGCGCCGCGGGCGCGGACTTGTCAGCCGCTATTCGATGTCAGCGCCGAAACGCGCTCAACACTCGACGACGTTGACGGCCAGGCCGCCCAGCGAGGTCTCCTTGTAGATCTCGCTCATGTCCTCGCCGGTGCGCTTCATGGTGGCGATCACCTTGTCGAGGCTCACCGTATGCTGACCGTCGCCGAGCAGGGCCAAGCGCGAGGCGTCGATGGCCTTCACCGCCCCCATGGCGTTGCGCTCGATGCAGGGGATCTGCACCAAGCCGCCGATCGGATCGCAGGTCAGGCCGAGATTGTGCTCCATGGCGATCTCGGCGGCGTTCTCGACCTGCGCGTTCGTGCCGCCCAGCGCGGCGGTGAGGCCGGCGGCGGCCATCGAGCAGGCGACGCCCACCTCGCCCTGGCAGCCGACCTCGGCGCCGGAAATCGAGGCGTTCTTCTTGTAGAGCGCGCCGACCGCGGCGGCGGTGAGCAGGAAGGTGCGCCGGCCGTCGGCCGTTCCCCGGTAGAAGCGGTCGTAGTAGCGCAGCACCGAAGGCAGCAGGCCGGCCGCGCCGTTGGTCGGGGCCGTGACGACCCGGCCCCCGGCGGCGTTCTCCTCGTTTACGGCGAGCGCCCAGAGGTTCACCCAGTCGAGAGCGGCCAGGGGGTCGGAGATGTTGCGCTCGACCTTGCCGGTCAGCTCGGTGTGGATCTGGCGTGCGCGGCGGCGCACCTTCAGCCCACCGGGCAGGCAACCCTCCTGGCGCAGGCCTCGGTCAATGCAGGCCTCCATGGCCTCATGGATCGCGTCGAGGCCCTCGAACACCTCGGCCTCGGTCCGCGTGACGGTCTCGTTGGCGAGCATCAACTCGGCGATCGTCAAGCTGGCCGCTTGCGCCTGGGCCAGCAGCTCCTCGCCGGAACTGAATGGGAAGGGCTCCGGCAGGGCGCGGTCGGGCGCGGCGTTGGCCCCGATCTCGTCCTCGTCGCGCACGAAGCCTCCACCGACCGAGAAATAGGTCCGTTCGGCCAGCAACGCTCCGGTGGCGTCGAACGCCTGTAGGGTCATCGCGTTGGGATGTTGGGGTTTCCGTTCGCGGCCCTTCCAGACGATGTCTGTGGCCTCGTCGAAGGCGATCTCTGGCGCCGTCCCGCCGAGCGTCAGGCGCGTCGAGGCGCGGACCTGCTCCAGGGCGGCTTCGGCGGCGTCGGGGTCGACGGTGGCGGGCCGGAAACCCGCAAGGCCCTGGATCACCGCCCGGTCGGTGGCGTGGCCCTGTCTCTTATACACATCTGACGCTGCCGACGATATGCAGTGTGTA
>CAMFIW010000069.1 GCA_945952355.1 uncultured Phenylobacterium sp.
GTGTTAGGCATGCCGGTCTTGGCCTGCAGTTCGTCGAACCGCGTGAGGCCGAACGACAGGTCGCGCAGGATCAGCATGGCCCAGCGATCCCCGATGGCTTCCAGGGCTCCGGCGATCGAGCAGGCCATTCCGGAAAAGCTCTTGGCGCGCATCGGCGTCTCCAGTAACTCTTATTATTGGAGTAACTGGTTCTGCGCGATCTTTCAAGCGAAAAGCGCACGGCCGTGCGCAAATGAAAAAGCGGCCTCGTGGGCCGCCGATTTTCGGAATGTCGGGGTCGCCTAGTAGGCGTTGGGGTCCTTGAGGACCAGGGGCGCGGTCTGCAGCACGATCATCAGGTCGCGGCCGAAAGACCAATTCTCGATATAGGCGTTGTCGGCGTCGACCCGCTTGATCATGCAGCCCAGCTCGCGGATCTCGCCGCGGTGGCCGGACACCTGGGCGAGCCCGGTCAGGCCCGGCTTGGCGCGGAAGCGCGCGTTGTAGGTCGGGATCAGGGCGCCGTAGCGCTCGTCGTGCGACACCGCATGCGGGCGTGGCCCGACGATCGACATGTCGCCGTTGAGGATGTTCAGCAGTTGCGGCAGTTCGTCGAGACTGCACTTGCGCAGGACCAGGCCGAGCGCGGTGATCCGCGAGTCGTTCTTGGTGGCGTGGCGGATATCGTCGCCGTCCTCCGCCACCCGCATCGTGCGGAACTTGTAGATCGTGAAGATCTTGCCGTTCAAGCCCGTGCGCCGCTGGCGGAACAGGGCAGGGCCGCGCGACTCCAGCCGAACCGCCATCGCGATGACCAGCAGCAGGGGCAGGAAGACCAACAGGGCGAGGCTCGCCAGCACGATGTCCATCCCGCGCTTGGTCTTGCTCCCGGCGACGGCGTAGAGCGTGTCCGGCTCGCCGATCGGCGGGGAGGTGACGATGGGCGTCAGGAAGTGAACGGTCGCCGGGCGCCCCGCGGTTCGCACGGGCGCATGCGCGGATCCCGGGAGCGCGGGATGCGCAACCTCGCGATCTACGGACGGCGCCGCGTCAAACATCAAGGAACCCCACCAGCGGTCTCACGCGCACAAACTACGCGTCACCAGTAACGATTTTTTATCCATGAGCAATATCGCGCACGCACAACACGAACTTTTAACTGCGGCCGCGCTTATATCCCGCCATGTTCAACGCAGGTTTGGCGCGTCCCGAGACCGGCGCGCTGGCGACGAAACCAATCGACGCTGGCGCCGCATCTGTGGGGACCGAGGCCGGAAACAGATTTCCGGTGGCGGTTGGACTCGGACTCGGCGCAGTCGTGTCCCTGAGCCTGTGGGCTGGAATCTTTGTGGGAATCCGCGCTTTACTATCCTGAACTCGACAATGCGACCCATTGTCCAGATTGGATCTGCATGAAAAAAGCGCCCGGAGTCCGGGCGCTTCTTCATTTCGGCATCGGATCGATGGATCAGGCCTTCACGACCTTGTCCGCTGGCAGGCCGAGCTTGGCGAAGACGTTGCGGGTGTCGACGATCAGCTTGGCGTGCTTCTCGATCATCGCGTAGTCCACGTCGTCGTGGTCGGTGGAGACCAGTACCGCGTCGTATCCGGCGATGACCTCAGGCGTCAGCGCCACCGATTTGCGGCCGGCCAGCGCCGGGTGCTCGCGGGTGTCCGGAATGGCGGCGATATGCGGATCGTGGAAGTCGCAGGTCGCGCCGCGGCCCTCGATCAGCTCGATCAGCACCAGCGAGGGGCTCTCGCGGGTGTCGTCGACGTTCTTCTTGTAGGCGACGCCCAGCAGCAGGATCTTCGAGGTCTTCAGGCCCTTGGCGAAGGCCTCGTTCATCGCCGACGCCAGGTGGTCGACCACGACGCGCGGCATGGCGGTGTTGATCTGGCCGGCCAGCTCGATGAACCGGGTCTCCATCCCGTACTCGCGCGCCTTCCAAGTCAGGTAGAAGGGGTCGACGGGGATGCAGTGGCCGCCCAGGCCAGGGCCCGGATAGAACGGCATGAAGCCGAAAGGCTTGGTCGAGGCCGCAGCGATGACTTCCCAGACATCGATGCCCATGGCGCCGTAGACCAGCTTCAGCTCGTTCACGAGGGCGATGTTGATCGAGCGGAAGATGTTCTCGGTCAGCTTGGCCGCCTCGGCCGCGCCGGCGGTCGAGACCGCCACCACCTTGGAGACCACCTGCTCGTAGAGCTTGACGGCGAGCGCGCGCGACTGCGGGTCGTCGGCGCCGACCACCTTGGGGATCGACTTGGTGGAGAAGTTCGGGTTGCCCGGGTCCTCGCGCTCCGGCGAGAAGGCCAGATAGACGTCCTGGCCGACCTTCAGCCCACCCTTCTCCATCAGCGGCTGGACCACCTCGCGGGTGGTGCCGGGCCAGGTGGTGCTTTCCAATACGACCAGCTGGCCGGGACGCAGGTGCTGGGAGATGCTCTCGGCGGTCTGGACGACGAAAGACAAGTCCGGATCGCGGTGCTTGGTCACCGGGGTCGGCACGCAGATCAGGATCGCGTCGGCTTCCTTCAGCCGCGAGAAGTCGCCCGTAGCCTCCATGCGGCCGCTGTCCCGCGCGGCCTTCATCACGTCGGCGCCGATATAGCTGATCACCTGCTCGGCGGCGTTGATCGCCTTGACCCGGTTGGCGCTGACATCGAAGCCCAGCACGTTGAAGCCCGCCTCGACGCCGGCCAGGGCCAGGGGCACCCCCACATAGCCCAGGCCCATGATCCCCAGGGTCGCCTTGCGCCCCTCGATGCGCGCCATGAGCTGTTCGAAGTTCGACGCCGTCTCAGCCACCGGAGATCCTTCTCACGCGATAAAGTGCGAGCGGCCACGCTCGGCCGCGTTGAGGCGGTTCTTAGACGACAGGGCTTTTACGCAAGATTACCTGCGCCGTTCGCGACTTCGAAACCGCCCCGGCCGGGGCCTGTTTATTTCGGCGCAACGATTGTGCAATAGGAAACCCAGCCGAGAGGCCAGATGTCATGAGTGGAATTTCGGGACGCCAGAGCCCTGGGTTGCGGACGCCATGACCGACGCCCCCGACGCCGACGCGCCCGAGATCAGCGTCATCATTCCCCACTATCGGGACCTGCGCGGTCTCGACCGGTGCTTGGCCGCGCTCGAGCGGCAGACGCTCGGGCACGAGCGTTTCGAGATCGTCGTGGGCGACAACAACTCCCCCGAAGGCGAAGCGGCCGTGGCCGAGGTGATCGCCGGTCGCGCGCGCCTGAACGTGGCGACCGACAAGGGTGCGGGACCGGCCCGCAACGGCGCGGTGGCGATCGCCCGGGGCCGCATCCTCGCCTTCACCGATTCCGACTGCGTGCCCGAGCCGCAATGGCTGGCCGAGGGGCTGAAGGGGCTGGAGCGGTTCGACTTCGTCGGCGGCCATGTCCGCGTCCTGCTGGAAAATCCGCCGGCCATGTCGGACGTCGAGGCCTTCGAGCGGGTCTTCGCCTTCGATTTCAAGAGCTATATCAACAAGAAGGGCTTCACTGGCGCCGGCAACATGTTCTGCTCCCGGGAGCTGTTCCTCGACGTCGGCGGGTTCCTCACCGGAGTGTCCGAGGACGTGGAGTGGTCGCATCGCGCGACGGCCAAGGGCTATCGGCTGGGCTTCGCCCCCAAGGCGGCGGTCGGGCATCCGGCCCGCCAGTCCTGGGCGGACCTGGAGACCAAGTGGCGGCGGGTGAACTCCGAGCTGTTCGAACTCGCCAAGGCGTCCGGCCAGACCCCGAAGTGGATGTTGCGCGCCGCCGCCCTGCCGGCTTCGGCCTTGGCCCATACGCCCAAGGTTCTGGCCAGCGCCGAACTCGACACCTTTGGCCAGAGGGTCGCCGCCCTGAAAGTGCTCTATCGCCTGCGCTTCTGGCGTCTTGCCGACTCCTTACGTCTGGTGCTGGCGCGATGAGCACCCACGTCGCGGTCTCCATCGTCGGGTTCAGGAACGCCGGCGACATCGTACACTGCCTTGGCGAGCTCGGCCGCTCGACCCATGCCGACTTCGAGGTGATCATCTGCGAGAACGGCGGGCCCGACGCCTATGCCGAACTGGTCGCGAAGATCCCAGCGACTCTGCCGGGCGGCCAGGCCGTCCGCGCCGTGCTGGCTCCGGGCAATCTCGGCTATGCCGGGGGCGTGAACCGCTGCTTGGAGGAAACGCCTGGGGCCGGCGCCTGGTGGGTGCTCAACCCCGACACCCACCCCTATCCGGAGGCGCTGGCCGCGCTGGTCACGCGCCTGGAACAGGGCGACTGCGATGCGGTCGGCTGCACGATCCACCTGCCGAACGGCCTGGTGCAATCGCACGGCGGCCGCTTGAACCGCTGGCTGGCGCGGGCGGTGTCGATCGGCCATTCCACGCCCCTGGAGGCGCGGCCGGACCCTGCCGAAATCGAGGCGCTGCAGAACTATCTGAACGGCGCCGCCATGCTCATGGGCCGCCGCTTCGTCGAAATCGCCGGTCCGATGCGCGAAGAATACTTCCTGTATTGCGAGGAGGTGGAGTGGTGCCTGCGCGGCCTGGATCGCGGCATGCGCCTGGGCTTCGCGCCGGATGCCCTGGTGTTGCACTATCAGGGCACCACCACCGGCAACCCGCCGGACATCCGACAGCGCGGCAAGACCCCGGTCTATCTGAACGAACGCAACAAAATCCTGATGGTGCGCGACCTGTTCCCGGCCAGGCTTCCGATCGTGGTCGTCACGGCCTTCCTGGTGATCTTCGCGCGCTTCGCCCGCCGCGGCGCCTGGCGACAGCTCGGTTATGCGCTGGAAGGCTGGATCGCCGGACTGCGCGACGAGCGCGGCCGGCCGGCCTGGATCGCTCCCTAGGCCTTCCCCAGGTCTTCGCGCGCCGCGACCGGCAAGCGCACGCCGAGCTTCGGCCGCCAGCGGGCGCCCGCGCGTTCGACCTCCACCGGAACCGTGGCGACCTCGGGCTGGGTCTTGATGCGATAGACCAGGGCCGCGACCATCCCCATCATCATGAACTGCAGGGTGTGGTTCTCGGTCTGGCTGAAGATCGACTTGATGATGAAGAAGGCCACGAGCGCGATGCCCGTGGGGATCAGGAAGGTCCGCTCGCGTTCCTTCGGCGGCGCAACCACGCCGTACTTGGCCGCGAAAACGATCACCAGGATGATGGTCGCATAATAGACCAGGAAGCCCAGCACGCCGTAGTCCAGCGCGACGAGCAGGTAGTAGGTGTCGATGGTCAGGACGCCGGCGAGGTTGTGATAGTCCAGCGCCTCGGCGCCCATGCCGATGCCGTAACCCCAGGGGTGACTGAGGATCTTCGGCATCCCCGCCGCCACCTGGGCCGAGCGGCCTTCGTTCGAATAGGAGGTGTTCGATCCGCCCCAGACCATGTTGTGCAGTCGCTGCACGAAGAAGGTCGCCGCCATGAACGCGCAAAACACCGCCGGATAGGAGAGCACGACGGCGGGCCCCAGGATGCTGCCCTTGACCAGGCGCCAGCGAAGGACGCCCCAGCACAGCAGGTAGAGCAGGCACGAACAGAAGAAGCCCACCATGCCCAACCGGGCCCCGGTGCCGAGGATGGTGTAGAAGATGAAGGGGATCGACAGGCCGGCCGCGACGCGGATCCAGGGCTTGTAGCGCTCCATCATGAAATGGATGACGAACGGCGTGGTGAGCGCCAGGTACTCTGCGAAGCCCAGGCTGGTGGAGTGGGTGCCCTGCAGTCGGTACTCGTCCGTGCCGAGGCGCCGGGCGCCCTGCAGGACGCGCGAGACATATTCGTCCTGAACCTGCAGGAAGCTCGGGATATGGCCGGCCCACGGGACGTGCTGTTCGCGCTTCTCCTCGATGCCGACCAGGCACAGGACCACGGCGGAGATCCACATGATCGCGGCCCAGCGCTCGGCGTTGCCGGGCTTCGAGAAGATCCAGGCCGCGACGAAGAACATCACGGTCCAGCTCACCTGGGTCTCGACGAGCGTGTTGATCGAGTCGGCCGGGTGCTTGGAGAAGACGATGGAGACCACCTGGATGATGGCGAACCCGCCAACCAGCTTCCACAGGTAAGGAATGGCGCGCAGAATCCGCGCAAGCTCCGAGCGGAAGTCCTCCGAGACCGACACGCAGATCAGGAGCATGAAGGACAATGGGAAGCCGATCAGGCGGATCGCCGTGATCCAGGGCAGGCCCGGCGGCACGATGGCCAGGTAGTTGGGCCAGAGCAGGGCCGCGTAGAGGAAGGCGAAGAACAGGAAGCCCAGCGGGCGTGTCGGCGCGCGCCGGATGTCGGGCAGGGCCCAGACCACGCACATCGCCACGAGCACGAGAGGGGCGGCGAACTGCGGGATGAGGTAGGGCGTGGTCAGGGCGTAGAAGAAGCCGGCCACCAGGCAGAACAGGGTCAGCAGGGGCAGCGCGATCCAGGCGGCGACCCGGCGCCAACCGGTGAGCTCCGGAATGTAGGGTGCGATCACGAACGGTCGTGACAGGGGCTTGGCCTGGGGCCTGGGCCGCGACTTCAACGCATTCTCGATTAGGGTCTTGAACACGCGGCTTGCACGATCCCTGGCGGGCCGGCCCTCGGCCGGACCCCTTGGCGAATCCTACCCCGCTTTTGGGCCGGGACAGCTTTCGGGGTCGTTAAATGGCCTCGTCCCGCTCCGAGTGTTCGCCGGCAATTGTGGTGGAAGTACGAGCGGTGACCCGTCGATACACGCGGGCTAAAGCAATTCGCAAGATGCGCCGTCCTAAGGGTGGCGTCCTTGCGACCCGCAAGAGCAGCGGTGAACCACGATGCGTCTCGGCGACCTGAGCCTGAAAGCGGAAGACAACAATTTCACGCTCGTGCGGCTGATCCTCGCCTCGGCGGTGATCTACACCCACAGCTACTGGCTGGTGCTCGGCGTTTCCGAGAAGGACGATCTCTCCGGCCTGCTGGGCGCGACGGTCTCGACCTTCGCCGTGGACGGCTTCTTCTTCCTCAGCGGATTCCTGGTCTATCCAAGCCTGCTTCGGCTCGGCGATGTCAGAAAGTTCCTGGTGGCGCGTGGCGCTCGCCTCTGGCCCGGCCTCTTCGTGTCGATCCTGGCCACCGTCGCGGGGGGCGCCGTCGTGACCAGCGCGGCGGGCCTGGCCTATCTCGGGGGCGATACGGCCAAGTTCGTCCTGATGAATGGGTCCTTCCTCGAAGGTTTCTTCAATCTCACCGGCGTGACCTGGCGCGGGGGCGAGCTGGCGCCGGTCAACGGCTCGCTCTGGACCCTGCCCTGGGAGGCGCGCTGCTATCTCGGCCTGGCCCTTCTGGGCCTTCTGGGCCTCACCCGGCCGGCTCTGATGAAGTGGGTGGTCCTGCCGCTCACCCTGCTGGGCGCGATCGTCTGGGACATTCCGGCGGTCCAGCATCTGGTGGCGTCGGTCGCCGGCGATGGCCTGGTCTTCAAGCTGAATCTCGCCGACCGCCTATGGCCGCTGTTCGCGCTGGGGGCCGGGGCCTATGCCTGGCGCGACCGCATTCCGATGAACTGGGGAATCCTGGCCCTGCTGTTCGCGGCCTTGCTGGGCGCCAATCATTTTGGCGTCGGCCTCCACGTACGGGCCTTCTTCGTGGGATACCTCGTGCTGTGCTGCGGGCTTCTGACCGCCCGCCGGCTCCGAATTTCCGGCCGCTGGCCCGACTATTCCTACGGCATGTACATCTACGCCTTCCCGGTGATGATGGTGGTCCAGGGCGTGGCTCATTTCCGCACCTACCCGGCTCTGGCGCTGGCGAACTTCGCGGCCACCCTGCCCCTCGCGGCCTTGTCTTGGCATTTCGTGGAGAAGCCGGTTCTCGACGCCTTCAAGCGTCGCCGCACCCCGCAGGCCGAGCCCACCGTCCGCGCCGCCTGACCCCTGACCGGCCTGGCCGCCATCGACATTTCGTGAAGACTCTGGGTCTAGGATCGCCGCCAGATTTCAGGCTGTCTCACCAACACCGCGCCGCCACCGTCCTCCGGACGCGAGAATGGAATCGGCGCTGGGTTCCAACCGCGAGTCGATCATGACCACCCTGAGCGCGTCCGGATTCAACGCCACGCCGGTGACCGCCAGCCAGCTGATCCTGGCAAAGGTCCCGCCGGCCGCGCCGGAATCCTATGTCGCCACGGACCTCGGAGGTTTCTGGCTGGCGAGCGACCGCGCCCTGCCACTCGTCGAGCTTCGCGACAGGACGGGCCGCAGGCTCGGCGTCGCCGCCGGCCAGGTCTATAGCGAGTTCGACGCCCGGTTCCTGCCGGCTGGCGTGGTCGAGCTCCCGGTCGAGGTCGCCGACGCGGCGAGCCTTGAGACCGAGGTCGTCGCCAAGCTCTCGGGCATGTTCCTGCTGTTCACCACCGGCGACCTGCCGCGCCGGGTCTACCCGGATCCGGCAGGCTCACTCTCGCTCGTCTGGTCGGCCGGCGACGCGCGCGCCGCGTCCTCGCCGTCGCTGCTGTTGGACGAGGCCGCCTATGCCGCGCGCTTCCGCCCGGACCTGCACAAGGCCCTGGTCGAGCGTGAGGGCGCCGGGGGCTGGATCTCCGGAACGCTGACCGCCCACCGCGATGTGTGGCGCCTGCTGCCGAACCACTATCTCGACCTCGAGACCTGGACCGCGCCGCGCTTCTGGCCACGCCCGGGAGAGTTCGACCAATGGCGCGATCTCGGCGCGGCCGCCCGAGGCGCCGCCGAAGCGTTGCGCAGCTTCGCTCACGCCGCCGCCGACCGGTTCCAAGTGGCCGCGACCCTGACGGCCGGTTTCGATTCCCGCCTGCTGGTCGCGACCTGTCACGACGAACTGGCGCGGACCGCCTTCTTCACCATCGACACCGGCGTGCCGATCGATGTCGACCTGAGCCAGGTGATCGCCAAGCGGTTCGGCCTGAACCACCGGATGATCCCGCCGAAGCTGGCCAGCGAGGCCCAGATGGCGATCTGGGACCGCGCGGTAGGCGACTGCATGATCGAGGCGCCGCGGCGCACGCACCTGACCCTGGGCGAACTTGCCGACCGGGATGCGGTCTTCACCGGCATGTACGGCGAGGTCGGGCGGTGCCGCCTCTACCGGCAGGATCTCCACCAGATCAACCAGGCGAAGATCGACGCCCGTTTCGTGATCGACCGCCTGACCTTGCCGGCCCATCCGGACCTGGTGGAGAATGTCGGCCAATGGTTCGACAGCCTTGCCGGCCAGCCCAACAGCGTGATCC
>CAMFIW010000070.1 GCA_945952355.1 uncultured Phenylobacterium sp.
CTCTGCGCCTCGTTGGACGGGTTCGTGAACCACATCCACCCGATCTCGCAGCACCGCTTCCAGTTCGATTCCCTGCTGCCGCTCTACGGCACGGCCCATCAGCTCGGCACGGTCCGGTTCGGCGCCGACCCGGCGAGTTCGGTGCTCGATCCCTGGTGCAAGGCCCACGAACTGGACAACCTCTACGTGGTCGACACCTCGTTCTTCGTCTCCTCGGCCGCCGTGAACCCAACCCTGACCACCGTGGCCAACGCCCTGCGGGTCGGCGACCATCTGAAGGAACGCCTGGGCGCCACCACCCCGGCCGACAAGGCGGAGCCCTCCGCCCACGCGGCCCACAAGCCCGGGGATGCCCTGGCCTAGGAACCCGCTTTCGCGAGGATGAGCGGCGGGAGTGCTTGCCAGCCTTCGCCCGCCTGCTCATCTAGCGCCCATGCCGATCACGCCTCCCGTCGCGCGCCGCGACCCGAAGACCATCCGCCAGCTCAACCGCACGCGGGTCGACGACTACGCCTGGATGAAGGACGAGAACTGGAGGGAGGTCTTGCGCGATCCGAAGGTCCTGCGCGCCGACATCCGCGAGCACCTGGAGGCGGAGAACGCCTACACGGCCGACATGCTGAAGGGCACAGAGGCCCTGCAGGCGCAGTTGTTCGCCGAAATGAAGGGGCGCATCAAGGAGGACGACAGCTCCGTCCCGGCCTCCGACGGCGCCTGGGACTACTATGTGCGCTACGAGATCGGCGCCGAGCACCCGGTCCATGCCCGGCGCCCGCGCGGCCGCACCGACGGCGAGGTGGTCCTGCTCGATGAGGAGGCGCTCGCCAAGGGCAAGGCCTTCTTCCAGGTCGGCGCGGCCCATCACAGCCCGGACCACCGCCTCTACGCCTGGGCCGCCGACGAGCAGGGCTCGGAGTACTACACCATCCGCGTCACCGACCTGGCGACCGGCGAGGTCCTGCCCCAGGCCGTCGACAGCGCCTATGGCGACTTCACCTTCTCGCCCGACAGCCAGTGGCTGTTCTGGATCTGGCGCGACGAGAACGCTCGGCCATCCAAGGTCTATCGCCGCCCGGCCCGCGGGGGTGAGGACGTGCTGGTCTACGAGGAAGCCGATGAAGGCATGTTCCTGGGCGTGGGAACGACGTCCGACGACAGCCATGTGGTCATCCATGTCGGCAACCAGGAGACAACCGAGATCTGGCTGATTCCTGCCGCCGATTCGACAGCGAGCCCGGTCGTCGCCGAACCGCGCCGGGTGGGCGTGAAGTACGAACTCGACCACTGGACCGACCGCTGGGTGATCCGCACCAACGACGACGGGGCGGTCGACTTCAAGCTGGCCCGCTCCATGGCGGACGTCCCCACCAAGGCCACCTGGATCGACTTCCTGGCCCACCAGCCCGGCCGCTACATCACCGGCTTCGCCGCCTATGCGAACCATCTGGTGCGGGCCGAGCGGGTCGACGCCTGCGACCGCATCGTGGTCATGGCCCGCGAGGGCGGCGAACACGCGATCGCCTTCGATGAGGAGGCCTACGCGCTGTCGCTGGACGGCGGCTACGAGTACGAGACCACCCAGACCCGCTTCGTCTACCAGTCGCCGACCACGCCGCGTCAGTGGTTCGACTACGACATGGCGACCCGCGAGCGGACCCTGCGCAAGACCCAGGAGATCCCCTCCGGCCACGACCCGTCCCGCTATGTCGCCAGGCGCCTGATGGCCCCCGCGGCCGACGGCGAACTGGTGCCGGTCACGGTGCTGATGCTGAAGGACACCCCGCTCGACGGGTCCGCGCCCCTGCTGCTCTACGGCTACGGCTCCTACGGCCACGCCATGGAGCCCAGCTTCTCGATCCGCAACCTGTCGCTGGTCGACCGGGGCTGGATCTGGGCCACGGCCCATATCCGCGGCGGCTCCGACAAGGGCTGGGGCTGGTTCCTCGACGGGCGCAGGGAGAAGAAGGTCAACACCTTCACCGACTTCATCGCCTGCGCCGAGCACCTGGCCGCGAACGGCTATGGCGCCAAGGGCCGCATGGTCGCCTATGGCGGCTCGGCCGGCGGCATGCTGATGGGGGCGGTGGCCAACATGCGGCCCGACCTCTGGGCCGGCATCATCGCCGCCGTCCCGTTCGTCGACGTCCTGAACACCATGAGCGACACGTCCCTGCCGCTCACCCCGCCGGAGTGGCCCGAATGGGGCAACCCGCTGGAGGACGCCGAGGCTTACGACCGGATCGCCGGCTATAGCCCCTACGACAATGTCGGCCCCCGCGAATATCCGCCGATCCTGGCGACTGGCGGCCTCTCCGACCCGCGCGTCACCTATTGGGAGCCGCAGAAGTGGGTCGCCAAGCTGCGCGCCCATTCGGCAGCCAAGGCCCCGATCCTGCTCAAGATCAACATGGAGGCCGGCCACGGCGGCGCCTCGGGCCGTTTCGACTTCCTGAAGGAGATCGCCCTCGACTACGCCTTCGCCATCTGGGCGATCGGCCACGGGTGGGAGGACGCATGATCGTACGGGCCTCGACCGAGGGTGACGCGCCGGCGCTGGCGGCCATCTACGGCCACCATGTCCTGCACGGCCTGGGCTCGTTCGAGGAGGTCCCGCCGACCGTGGACGACATGGCCGGCCGCCGGGCCGCTATCGTGGCGCTCGGCCTGCCCTATCTGGTGGCCGAGGAGGCCGGCCAGGTGATGGGCTTCGCCTATGCCGGCGCCTTTCGCCCCCGCGCGGCCTATCGCTACACGGTCGAAGACAGTGTCTATGTGGCGCCGCAGGCCGTTGGCCGGGGCGTGGGCCGCCTGGTCCTGCTCGAGGTCCTGAAGGCCTGCGAGGCGCTGGGCGTGCGCCAGGTGATGGCCGTGATCGGCGACAGCGGCAACACCGCCTCCATCGGCCTGCATGCCTCGCTCGGCTTCGAGCACGCCGGGATCTGCAAGAGCGTCGGCTTCAAGCATGGCCGCTGGCTGGACACCGTCTGGATGCAGAAGCCGCTCAACGGCGGCGACAGTCTCGGCCCCGACAAGCCTGGCCTTCCACTGGCCGGCCATTGAGCCCGGCGCGCCGCGCCCCTAGATTGCGGACGATGACGCGCTGGCGCACACTTTTCCTGGCCCTGATGGCCACGCTATTCGCCGTGAGCGGGATCGCGCGCGCCGCTCCGGCGCAGGGCGGCGAGACGCCGCCTTGCCACGCCATGGCGATGGCCACGATGGACCAACAAACTCCCAAACCCAAGACGCCCGTCCGCCAAGACATGTTGGCCATGAACTGCTGCTTGGGCTGCCTGCCAGAACGGGCCCAGGCCCTGGAAACCACCGCACCGGCGCCGGTCATCCAGCCTGTCGTCTTCGAACACGGCGAGCCGCTGCTCGACGGCCTCTCGCCCCCGCCCGAACTCGGGCCGCCCCGCGCCGCGCGAAGCTGACTTCGCCGCCGCCCCTCGGGCTGGCCGACACACATTCTGTTCGAAGGACCTCGGTCCCATGATGACACCTATCCCGCGCCCGGCCCTCGCCGGCGCGACCCTCGCCGCGAGCCTGGCGCTCGCCCTCCCCTCAGCCGCCCAGGAGATGGGCCACGACCACATGGCCATGCCGCCGGCTTCCGCGCCGGCGCAGCCGGCCAGGCCCGACATGCCGATGGGCCACGACATGTCTGCTGAAGTGCCGATGGATCACGACATGGGCGACATGCCCGCGATGTCGCATGAGGCCATGCCGGGCATGTCCCACGGCGGCATGACCAGCGCGCTCGGCGCGTTCCCCATGACCCGCGACGGCTCCGGCACCTCCTGGCAACCGGACGCCAGCCCGCACGAGGGCGTCCACGCCATGGTCGGCGGCTGGATGACCATGAATCACGCCTTGCTGAACCTGGTCTATGATGACCAGGGCGGGCCGCGCGGCGGCGACAAGGCCTTCCTCGCCGGCATGCTGATGACCATGGCGCAGCGCCCCCTGGGCGGCGGCACGGTCGGGCTGAAGGCGATGCTCAGCCCCGACCCGCTGATGGGCAAGTCGGGCTACCCGCTGTTGCTCGCGACCGGCGAGACCGCGGACGGCAAGACGCCGCTGGTCGACCGCCAGCACCCGCACGACCTCTTCATGGAGCTGTCGGCCAGCTACAGCCATCCGCTGGGGCGCGACACGACCGGCTTCCTCTATGCTGGCCTGCCCGGCGAGCCCGCCTTCGGGCCACCGGCCTTCATGCATCGCGCCTCGATCCTCGACAGCCCCGAGGCGCCGATCACCCACCACTGGCTGGATTCCACCCACATCACCTTCGGCGTCGTGACAGCGGGACTGGTCCACAAGGACTGGAAGATCGAGGCCTCGGCGTTCCGCGGCCGCGAGCCGGACGAGAAGCGCTACGACATCGAGACCGGCGCTCTCGACAGCCAGGCGGTGCGCGTGTCCTGGAACCCGACGGCGAACTGGGCCCTGCAGACGAGCTGGGCCTGGATCAAGAGCCCCGAAGGCCTGGAGCCCGACCACGACGAACAGCGCTGGTCGGCCAGCGCCATCCACACGGTCCGGCTGGCGAACGGCGGCCTCTGGGCCTCCACCCTGGCAGTTGGACGCAAGGACCGCACGCCGGGCGACGCCTTGTGGGCCGGCCTGGCCGAGACCGCCTACATGCCGAACGACCGGTGGACCCTGTTCGCCCGAGCCGAGCGGGTGGAGCAGGACGAGCTGGGGGCCGGCCATCACGGGCCGACCGTCACGGTCGGGCGGCTGTCGGTGGGCGCGATCCGCGACTGGAAGGTCTCCGACCACGTGAAGATCGGCCTGGGCGGGCTCGTCTCTCGCTACGACATCCCGAACCCGCTCTCGGCGAGCTATGGCGATCCGACCTCTGGCATGGCCTTCCTGCGCCTGAAGATCGGCTGATCCCTGCGTCCCGGTCGCCCATGGCGTGGGCGGCCGGGATTGGATATCGATGCTCGCCAGACGGCGTTGGCCGAACTTGGGGGCGTGCATGTCGACGAGCGAAACCTCGCTCCTGGTCCAGGTCCAGCAGGCGCTGGGCCGCCGCGACGCGGCCGGCGCGCTCACGCTCCTGCGCCGGGCGGAGGCCGAGGCGCCCGGCGATGTCGACGTTCGCATGCAGAAGGCCATGGCCCGGCGTATGGTCGGCGACCTCGACGGGGCGATCGCCGCTCTGGACGAGGCATTGGCGATCGAGCCGTACAATTTCGTCGCCCTGTTGTCGAAGGGCGCTCTGCTGGAGCGGACGTCGGGGGCCAAGTCCGCCGCCAGCGTCTATCGCAACGCCCTGAAGATCCTTCCGGAGGACCCACCGGCCGCCTTCGCGCCGGCGATCGCACGCGCCCGCGAGGTGGTGGACGAGACGACGGACGCCCTGGTCGCCTATCTGGACGCCAAGGCCGCGAGCGCGGGCCTGACCCTGGACTCGGCGACCCAGGCGAGGTTCGACGAGGGCGTACGCATCTTCGCCGGCAAGACCAGGCCCTACCATTCCGACGGCATCCTGCTGACCTATCCGCGGCTGCCGGCGATTCCCTTCTTCGACCGATCCCTGTTTCCCTGGTTCGCCGAGCTCGAGGCCGCCACGGACACCATTCGAACCGAGCTGGAAGGCGCCTTGGAGGCCGACGAAAAGGCGTTCGCGCCCTATATCGCCTACAGGCCCGGCGAACCGGTGAACCAGTGGGGCGAGCTCAACCACTCCCGGCGGTGGAGCTCCTACTTCCTGTGGAAGGACGGCGCACGCCAGGACGCCGCCTGCGAGCGCTGTCCGAAAACCGCCGCCCTGCTCGACACCATCCCGATGGCGCGCCAGCCCGGCTTCGCCCCGACGGCGATGTTCTCGGCGCTGGACGCCCACACCCACATCCCGCCGCACACGGGGTCGACCAATACGCGACTGCTGGTCCACCTGCCGTTGATCCTGCCCGGCCCTGCGCGCTTCCGGGTCGGCAACGAGACGCGGTCATGGCGGATGGGCGAGGCCTGGGCCTTTGACGACACCATCGAACACGAAGCATGGAACGACGCCGACAAGCTGCGGGTGATCCTGATTATCGACATCTGGAACCCCTGCCTGACCGATGCCGAGCGGGAGCTGGTCACAGCGATGCTGAACGCCAAGAACCAGTTCTTCGCGAGCTGACGTGTCGCGCCGCCGCACTTGACCCCGCAGCGTCCTTTCTACCACCTGACGCGCATGACCACCGCCACAACCAAGTCCGATCTCGACCGCGCTCTCGCCCTGCTGGCGGAAGATCGCCCCGAAGAGGCCGCCGCCCTATCCGCCAAGGTCGCCGGGGCCCCGGGGTCGAGCCACCAATCCCTGGCCGCCCACTCTCAGATTCTGAAGGTCCTGGGCCGCCACGAGGAGGCGCTGGCTTTCGACCGGGAGGCCGTGGACAGGTTCCCCCGGAGTCCGGTCTCCTGGCACAATCTCGCCGCCACGCTCGGCGACCTCGGTCGCGGCGAGGAGTCGCGCGCGGCCCTCGAGCGAGGCCTCAGCCTCGGGCTCGACGGGCCGCAGAGCTGGAGCGTCTACGCGCGGGCGCTCATGGCGGTGGGCGACCACGACAAGGCCGAGAAGGCCTATGTCGAGGCGCGCCGCCGCGCGCCCGCAGATGTCCGCCTCGCCTCTGAATACGCCAACTATGTCTGGATGCGGCGGGGCGACCTGAACCTGGCCCAGGCGGCGATGGACACCGCGTTCCACGCCGGCGCGCCGCCTGGGGAGCCTTTGCTGACCAAGGCCAAGCTGTTCGAGGCCGCGGGACAGCCGGAAACGGCCGCCCAGCTGCTGATGGCCGGCGCCGCGCGCCTGCCGCAGGACCTCGGTCTGGTCCTTGCCGCCGCACACGCCGCCGTGGAGATGGGCCTCCTGGCCGACGCCGAGCGGCTGGCGAAGTCGGCGGAGGTGCTTGCGCCGAAGACGCCCTCCGTGCTGAACCAGCTCGCGATCGTCTACCTCGCCACGGGCCGGCCAGCCCTGGCCCTCGACAAGGCGCGGCGAGGCCTGGAGATCGCGCCGTCGGACCAGTCGCTGCTGGGATGGGCCGCCACCGCCGCGCGCCTGACCGGTGACCCGCTCTACGGCCAGCTCTACGACTATGACAACCTGGTCGCGACATACGACATCGACACGCCCGAGGGGTGGCCGAGCGTCGAGGCCTATCTTGCCGACCTGTCCGCCACGCTTCGGCGGATCCACGTCTACGAGCAGCATCCCGCCCATCAATCGCTGCGGGGCGGAGCCCAGACCCTGCAGAACCTGACGGGGTCGTCGGAGCCGACGATCAAGGCCTTCTTCACCGCGATCGACCGGCCGATCCGTGATCATATCGCGAAGATCGGCGAGGGCGCGGACCCGCACCGTTCGCGCAACATCGGGAGCTACAAGGTCGAAGGCGCCTGGTCTGTGCTGTTGCGGCCAGGCGGGTTCCACAAGGACCACTTCCATCCGCAAGGCTGGCTGTCCTCGGCCTTCTATGTCGAGACGCCGGAGACCGCCCTGGACCGCGAGGATCGCGAAGGTTGGCTTCGATTCGGCCAACCGCCGATCCGCACCCAGCCGCCGACGGCCGCCGACCACCATGTGCGGCCCAAGCCCGGGCGACTGGTCCTGTTCCCCTCCTACATGTGGCATGGCACCGTCCCGTTCACGACCCAGGAAGGCCGCATGACCATGGCCTTCGACGCCGTCCCCGCCGCCAAGGCCACGCCTTAAGCTGGCGCCCACACCCCCGACTCGCCCGAGTTGGTTGCATCGGACCGAAGACGGCGCGAGACTCTCACCGGGTCTGGGGAATGCGGCATGGGTCTATCTATGGGCAGCGGCCACGAGCCGCCGGCGGACAGCACGATGACGGTCTTCACCTTCACCGAGCCGGACTCCCCGCACGCCATCGTCATCGGGCCGGGCCATGCGCCCTACTACGTGTTCGCTGACGGTCGGACGGAAGACGCCTCGCCCGAACTCGATAGCTAGCGCACCTTCAGCGCCAGGATCACCAATAGGGCCGAGACGCCCAGGTGCAGCAACATGAAGCGAACGAGGACCTGGGTGTTCGACCAGCCCAACTCGCGTCGGCAGTGGTCATGTAGCGGAAAACGGATTCCGGCCAGGAAGCTCAGACCGAAGAACCGCTTCACAGCCACCTTCACTAGGCCCGTGGCCCCGTTCAGCAGGATCACAGAGCCCACGAGCAACAGGAACAACGGATTGTTGGTGGCCACCACCAGCATGCCGATCAGCAGACCCAGCGGCCGCGATCCGGCGTCGCCCATCAGGACCTGGCTCGGGGCGGCGTTGTACCAGAGGTAGCCCGCCACGCAGCCAACCATCAGGAAGGCCATGATCGCCCAGGTCGCACCGTCCCTGTTCACCGGGATGTTGAGGTGTCGGGCGACCACCTCGTTGCCGATGACGGCGTACAGCAGGCCGCCCAGGATCATGATCGCGGTCGCCGTAAGGCTGCCCGACACGCCATCGACGCCGTCCGAACAGTTGGTGGCGTTGATCGACAGCCAGATCAGCGCCGTGGCTATGGGAATTGCGAGCCATGGCGCGAGCGTGATCGCGCCCTTCCAGCCTGGCAGCCAGATTGTGGTCGGCGAAAAGCCATAGATGACCAGCGAGGCGCACAGCGCGATCGCGAGATCCATCACCGCGAGCTCGTATTCCGAGAACCCGCCCCGCCGGTCGTCGAAATAGCCGACCGCCATCGCCGCCAGCATCAGGGGCACGGTGAGCAGGCAGCGGGACCCGAACGGCAGGAAGATCAGGCAAGCGACACAGAAGACGCTGACAAAGATCACCCCCGCGCTCAGCGGCTTGCCGACGCTCGCTTCGGCGTTGACGGCGAAGGCGCGGCCGCGATCGGTGGGCAGCAGCCCCCACAGCCGGGGCAGGATCGTCCAGGTCACCAGGGCGCAGGTCGCGAAGCCGATGGCCGCCAGGAAGAAGAAGGAGTCGAACAGCCGCAGGGGACCCCAGGCACGGCCGATAACGAGGTGGAGCCAGTTCAGCATGCGTACGAAATCCGCAGGTGTCCGGGCTCAGCGGCGCGGATCATGGAAGGCCTGGATCGCATCTAGGGAAGTGGCTGGGGAACTAGGACTCGAACCTAGAATGACGGTACCAGAAACCGTAGTGTTGCCAATTACACC
>CAMFIW010000071.1 GCA_945952355.1 uncultured Phenylobacterium sp.
ATGTGCAGGATCAGCTCGCGCAGCAGCGGTGCGACCTCGATGGCGCGGCAGGCCTGTAGCCGAGGATCCTCGCCCGCCGGGGCGAGATAGAGGGTGCGCATGGCCACCACGCCTCGCATGTCGATCTGGTGCGGCGTGCCGCCGGGCACCCAGATGGCGCGGGTCGGCGGCACCAGCCACGCGGCGTCCGGCGTCGAGACCGACATCACCCCGCTGGCCGCATAGACCAGCTGCGCCCAGGGATGGCTGTGGCGGTCCAGCCGATGGCCGTCGCGATAGGTCACGGCCAGGCCCCGCACCGGGAAGCCGTCAGGATCGCGAATGTTTTGGCGCATAATCGACATTCTTCGTCAGACTATCGCAAGTGCGCCATATGCGCGAAGCCTAGCCTGGGGTCCAGACACTACGAGGCTCGAGGATCATGACCCCGACCGTCCGCCATTTTGCGCTCAACGCCGACGACGTCGGTCGCGCCAAGGCCTTCTTCGAAACCGCTTTCGGCTGGACCTACACGCCCTGGGGTCCGCCCGGCTTCTACCAGACCCGCACCGCCGGGCCGTCGGCCATGGGCGCCTTGCAGGGCCGCCGGGGCATCGGCGGCCAAGTCATGCCGGAGGTGGAGCTGACCTTCGACGTCGACGATCTCGACGCCATGATCGCCCGGATCGAGGCGGCCGGCGGGGCGATGATCATGCCGCCCTTCACCATCGAGGCGGTCGGGCGGCTCGCCTTCTTCCGCGACACCGAAGGCAACATCGCCGGGATCATGCAATACGAACCCGGCATGACGCCGGGCGGGGAGAGGGTTCCGGGCGCGGCGTGGTTCTCCGGCTTCGGCATCCATGCCGACGATGTCGGGCGCGCCAAGGCCTTCTATGAGGGCGTGTTCGGCTGGACCTTCACGCCCTGGGGACCGCCGGACTTCTACACCTGCGAGGCGGTCGGCGGCCTGCTTCAGGCCCGACATGCCATCGAGGGCCGAGCTTTGCCCGGTATCGAGGTCACCTTCGGCGTGGACGACATCGCCACCGCCGCGGCGAAAGTCCAGGCCGCCGGCGGCGAGGCCCTGACCGCGCCCTATCACATCGAGGGCGTCGGCCATCACGTCTTCATCGCGACCAGCGAGGGCGGCGTCTTCGCCCTGATGCAGCCCGAGGCGGACGGCCGCTGAGCGCGGCCGTACGAAGGCCGATCAGCTCGTCGAGCCGCCGTCGATCACCACGGTCTGGCCAGTCATCCACCCGCCGGCCTTCGAGGCAAGGAACACCGCCGCGCCGGCGATATCGTCCGGCTCGCCCAGGCGGCGCAGCGGGGTGCCCGAGGAGGCGCGCTGTTCGCCGGCCGGGGTGTCCCACAGGGCCTTGGCGAAGTCGGTCTTCACCAGGCCCGGCGCGATGCAGTTGACCCGGATGTTGCTGGGCGACAGCTCCTGGGCGAGGTTGCGCGCCAGCTGCATGTCGGCCGCCTTGGAGATCGCGTAGGCGCCGATCACGCCGGTGCCGCGCAGGCCGCCGATCGAGGAGATGATGATGATCGCGCCGTCCTTGCGCTCCTTCATCTCCGGGGCGGTCATGTTGATCAGCCAGTTGTTGGCGATGATGTTGTTCTCGAGGATCTTTCGGAAGGCGTCGTCGCCGATCCCGCTCATCGGCCCGTAATAGGGGTTGGAGGCGGCGTTGCAGACCACGATGTCGATCTTGCCGAAGGCCTTCCTGGTCTCGTCGACCAGGCGCTGCAGGTCTTCCTTCGAGGAGATGTTGGCCGGAACGGCGATGGCCGAGCCCGGATGCTTGGCGTTGATCTCGGCGGCCACCTCGTCGCATGGGCCGGCCTTGCGCGACGAGATCGTCACCTTGGCGCCGTGTTCGGCCATGCGTTCGGCGATGGCCTTGCCGATCCCGCGCGAGGACCCGGTGATGACGGCCACCTTGCCGGTCAGGTCGAACAGCTCACCCATGACGTTCCCTCTCCGAATTTAAACGCTCGTTTGATCAATGGGCGCCATTTGCAGGAGGGGGCGACGCTAGGTCAAGCGCGCGAACGCGCGCGCGCACATTGTGAATTCCCGTGTGCGCGCTCATCATGCCATCCTCGGTTGGGGAGATCGACTTGCGACGCAGCGCTTGGATGGGTTTCGGGCTGTCTTTGGCCCTAGCGTTCGCGGGCGCCCTGAGTGCGGAGGCCGCCGCGCCGCCGGCGCACCGCGAGACGAAGGAGCGAGTCTCCCCCGCTCAGCGCCAGCTCATAGTCGCCGGCCCCATGGCCATGGCCGTCGCCGGAGATCTGGAAGGCGCGAGGACCTCGTTTGAAAGCCTCGTGGAATGGGTGCGCGCCGGCAGCGGGCCCGACAGCTTGGCCGAGGCCGATCTCTTGTCGTCCTTCGCCGTCGAACTCTGCAACAACGACTACCAAGAGGCGTCCATTCCCTACTTCAAGCGGGCGGTCGACGCTTTCCGCGCTCGGTTCGGTGAAAATCACCCGGAGACCGCGCTCGCCGTGACGGATTATGGTCGAGCGCTGGAGGAAGCCTATCCATCGGAAGAGCGGCCGGAGGCGGTGGCGGCGTTCCGTGAAGCCCTGGACATCCGGCTCGCCACCTTGGGTGTCAACAACGCCGAGACGGCCATGTCCATGAGCTACCTGGCCAAGGCCTTGAGCCTCTCCGGCCGCCCCAAGCACGAAGGCGCCGAACTGGAGGAAATCATCGGCTTGCTCCGCAGAGCGATCGTAGCGATCGAGGCCGCTCCGAATGCGCTGCCTCGCGACGAATATTCGATCCGCAGCCGATTGGTGACGGTGCTGAGGGACAGCGGTCGGGAGCGCGAAGCACGTGCCGAGGAAAAGGCGCTGATCCACGCAAGCGACCACCCCATCGCGGCGCAGGTCCGCAACGCGCGAGTCGCGGCGGAACAGGACGCCGCGGAGGATGCGGCGGAAGCGGCGCGGAAAGCTGCTGAGGAAGCTCTGCGAACCGTCACCTAGCCGGCGACCAGCTCGGCCTTCAGCCAATCCACGAAGGCGGTCGCCGAACCAGACATCGGCCGTTCGCCGTTGGGGATGGCGGCCATGCCGTGTTCGAAGGGAACGAAGCCCATGGGGGCATGGAGGCGCCCGTTGGCCAGCTCCGCGGCGACAAGCCGACTTTCCACGAGGGCGACGCCGAGGCCGGAGAGAGCGGCCTCGATACAGAGGTGGGTATGGGGGAAGCTGATCTCACGAGCGCCGGCGATAGTGCGGCCGGTGCGCGCCGACCAGTGGTCCCAGGCGGTGGTGGTGAAGTCGTGGGCTATGCGGCAGGCGACCTCGCCGTCGGGACCGATGGCGTAGCGCGAAGCGCAGACCGGGCCGAAGGCCACCTCGGCCACGCGGATCGCGCGAGCCTGATCCTCGGCCGGGAAGGACATCCAGTCCCAGGCCAGGACCAGGTCCGCGCCTTCGCGGCGCATCTCCCGCGCCGAGGTCATGGACAGCCGCACCTTCACCTGCGGGTGTGCCCGGTAAAAGGACGGCAGGTGAGCCACCAGCCAGCGCATGGCGAAGGTGGCGCTGCAGGCTACGTGCAGGCTGGGTCCCGCCGCCTCGTCGCGGGCGCGCAGCCAGCCTTGCTCCAGGCGGTCCAGAGCGTCGGCGACCACGGCCCGCAAGGCCTCGCCCTGGGCGTTGAGCGCCAGGCCCGTGCCCGCCTTATCGAACAGCGCGGCGCCGAGATGCTCCTGCAGGCCGCGGATCTGGCGGCTGACGGCGCCGTGTGTCCGGCCAAGCTCAGCGGCGGCGCGGGTGACCGAACCCAGGCGCGCGGTCGCCTCGAAGGCCTTGAGGGCGGAAAGCGGAGGGAGGGCGCGCGCCATGAATCATCGTGAGTTCCGCTCACCAATATTGGCAAGCTATTCGATGTTTATCGACCGTCTGTCCGGCTATGTAATCCCGCCGCGTGAAATTTCATCACGGATAGGACCATGGCCGCCATCGCCACGATCGAAGAACTCGAAGCCATCTATGGCGCGACCAACGACGCCTCGACGGTCAAGGAACTGCCCGGCCTGAACGCCGAATATCGAGCCTATGTGGAGGCCTCGCCGTTCTGCGCCCTTGCCACGGTGGGGCCCGAAGGCATGGACTGCTCGCCGCGCGGCGACGCCGGCCAGGTGGTGCGGATCGCCGACCCGCGCACCCTCATGATGCCCGACCGGCGCGGCAACAACCGGGTCGACAGTCTCCGCAACATCGTGCGCGATCCGCGCGTGGCGCTGATGTTCATGGCGCCCGGCTCCAACACGGTGATGCGGGTCAACGGCAGGGCCCAGGTGCGCACGGACGCCGACCTGCTGGAGAGCTTCCGCATGGAAGGCAAGCTGCCGCGTTCGGTGATCGTTGTGAGCATCGACGTGGCTTATTTTCAGTGCGCGCGGGCCTTGATGCGGGCCGAGATCTGGAACCCGGAGCGCTTCGTCGATCCCAGGAGCCTGCCCAGCGCCGGGCAGATGCTGGCCGCCGCGAGCGCGGGCGAAGTGGGCGGGGAGGCCTATGACCGCGAATGGCCGGCGCGCGCGGCCGCGAGCATGTGGTGAGGGCTGGGGGTGACTCCGGCGGAAAGCTCCTGTATCGGGGATGCGTCATGAAGAGCCACGCGGCCCAGTCCTATTGGTACTTTAGCTTTCCGACGCCCCTGGCGGAGGAAGGTGTTCGCGTGACCTGACGAAAGACAAGGTTCAAGCCGACGCCCACCAGCCGCCAGTCTCCTGGCGGCTTTTTTGTCGCCGGAAAGACGGGCTCCCACTCGAAGAGTCCCAGATGTCCAGCACCACCGACGACCTGCGTATCGTCACCCTCGACGAACTGACCCCGCCCGCCCAGGTGATGGCGGAGTTCGTCCGCACGCCCCAGGCCAGCGTGACGGTCACCGCCGCCCGCAACGCCGCCCACCGCATCCTCGACGGCGCCGACGACCGGCTGATCGTCGTGATCGGCCCCTGCTCGATCCACGACCCGAAGGCGGCGATGGAATACGCCCGCAAGCTGGCCGCCGAGCGCGTCCGCCATCAGGGCGAACTTGAAATCCTCATGCGGGTCTATTTCGAGAAGCCGCGCACGACCGTGGGCTGGAAGGGCCTGATCAACGACCCGCACCTGGACGGCAGCTTCAAGATCAACGAGGGCCTGCGCCTCGCCCGCTCCCTGCTGCTGGAGATCAACGAACTCGGCGTCCCGGCGGCCTGCGAGTTCCTCGACGTGATCACCCCGCAATACATCGCCGACCTGGTGGGCTGGGGCGCGATCGGGGCGCGGACCACAGAGAGCCAGATCCACCGCGAGCTGGCCTCGGGCCTCTCCTGTCCGGTGGGCTTCAAGAACGGCACCGACGGCAACGTCCGGATCGCCCTCGACGCCATCAAGGCCGCGTCCCAGCCGCACCATTTCCTGGCGGTGACCAAGGACGGCCGGGCCGGCATCGCGGCGACCAAGGGCAATGTCGACTGCCATGTGGTGCTGCGCGGCGGCCGGGCGCCCAATTATGACGCCCTCAACGTCGCCGCCGCCTGCGGGGAGATGGCCTCCCAGGGCCTGGTCCCGAAGGTGATGATCGACGCCAGCCACGCCAACTCGTCGAAGAACCCCGAAAACCAGCCCAAGGTGATCGACGACGTGGCGATGCAACTCACCGGCGGCGAGACCCGCATCGTCGGCGTGATGATCGAGAGCCATCTGATCGCCGGCCGCCAGGACCTGAAGCCGGGCGTCCCCCTGACCTACGGCCAGTCCATCACCGACGGCTGCATCGACTGGGCGACCAGCGTGAAGACGCTCAACCGCCTGGCCGAGGGCGTGAAGGCGCGTCGCCGAGCCCGTGCGGTGGCGTCGCCCGTCCGCGAACAGGCGCTGTCCTAGCGGGGGGCGGCCAGAGGGGCTGTGAGCGTCGCGCGCAGCCCCGGCTTGTTCTCCCGGTATTCCAGCTCGCCGGACAGCTGGCTGACCATGGCGGTCATCATCCGCGTGCCGAAGCCCTGGCGCGGCTCGTGCTTGCCCTTGCCGTGGTCGGCTACGGTCAGGCGCAGGTTGTTGCGATGCTGCTCCAGGCGGATCTCGATGGGGCCGGCCGCCCCGTCATAGGCGTACTTGTTGGCGTTGATCACCAGCTCGGTAAGGATCAGGCCGACCGTCACCGCCCGGTCGGTCGGCATCAGGACGGGGGCAAGGTCGAGGGTCAGGTGCGAGGTCCAGTCCTCGCCCATCGATTCCAGCATCTCGCCGCAGAGCTCCTCGATATAGCGGGCGAGGTCGACGTTCTCGATCTGGTCGGCGCGATAGAGCCTGCGGTGCACGAGCGCGACCGCCGACAGCCGCCGCCGCGCCTCCTCGATGGCGGCGTGCAGGACCGGGTCCTCGGACTGCCGCGCTTGCAGACCGAGGAAGCTGGAGACCAACTGCAGGCTGTTCTGCACGCGGTGGTTCACCTCGCGCATCAGCACTTCCTTCTGCGTCAGCAGGGCCTCGCGGTCTGCCAGGGTGTCGCTCAGGCGTGCATTGAGCTCCTTGAGCCGCCGGGTCTGGCGAACATCGAGCAGCGCGCGGCGGAAGCGCCCCGCCGCCTCTGTTTCCGCCGGGCTCCAGGCGCGCGCGCGGCCCCGCACCGCCTCGCTCCAGGCCTCGAATGAGGCCCGCGGGCTCAGCACCTCGCCGGGCGCCACCGGCGCCTTGTGGGGATTGCCGGCCCAGTTGACCTCTTCGACCTGCTCGGCGCGAAACCACATCAGGACGAAGGGCTCGTCGGTCGAGATCACCGCGGCCATAGCGCCGCTGGCGACTTCGCGGAAGGCCCCGCCTTGCGGATAGTCCTCGCCCATCCGGTCGCTGGCGAAGGTGTCGGTTCCGGACTCCACGAGCCATGCGGCGAGCGCGCGCGTCTCGGTTTCGCGTGGGATCGCGCCCGCCTGGACGAGCTCGCCGCCCCGCAGTACGGCCACGCCGTCGGCGTCCATCATCCGCTTGAGCTCTTCGATGTTCTCCACCAAGGCAAGGTCCAGCGGCTGGTCCACGGCCAAGCCCGCCAGCACCTCGTCCTCGAAGCCGCGCAGCCGGATGCGCTCCCGATAGGCCTCGGCGTCTTCCTTGGCCCGCACCTGCCGCGCCAGGCCGCCGGCGAGGGCGCGGCTGGCGGCGCGGATGTCGTAGGGCAGCAGCTTGGGCGTCGAGTGGTGGCAGGCGATCAGGCCCCAGAGAAGGCCGTCCTTGACGATGGAGATCGAGGCGGACGCGCCGACGCCCATATTGCGCAGGTACTGCATGTGGATCGGCGAGACGCTGCGCAGGGCCGCGTCGCTCATGTCCAGCGGCTCGGACTCGCCCCAGGCCGGCCGGAGCGGCGCGGGGAAATAGCTCACGTCCGGAATGCCGCGCACCAGATTTCGCACATAGAGCGCGCGGGCTTGTCGCGGGATGTCCGAGCCCGGGAAATGGTGGTTCAGGAACGAGGGCAGGGCTGGGTCGCGGTCCTCGGCCAGCACCACCCCGGCCTCGTCGTCGAGGAAGCGATAGATCATCACCCGGTCGAAGCCGGTCAGGACGCGGAACTCGACGGCCGCGCGCTCGCAGAGGGCCTTCAGGTTGATGGCGCGTTCGAAGGCGGCGCCGGCCGCCTCCAGCAGGCCCATGATGGCGGCGGCCTGGGGCGGGTTTTCCTCGCCGGGCTCGAACTCGACGATCAGCCAGGCGTCCGAACGGTTGACGCTGACGTCGACGGGCTTTCCGCCGGGCGTACGCCAACGGCCGACGAAGCCGCCATGGGCGTTGGAATCCGCGACGCGGGCCACGCGGCTGGCCAAGCTGTCGTCCGCGATCTCGCCCAGGGCGCGGCCCTCCCACGGACGGCCGGCGAACCAGGCATCGACGTCACCGGCGGCATGGCGAACCACCAGGCTGTCGCGCTCGGCCACCAGCATCACCCCGTGCGGCTGGATCGCGCCCGGGATATGGATCGGCTCGCGGTCGCACCCGGTGAGGTCGATGGCGGGCTCGCCGGTGGCGATCGTGTTCACGTGAGGGCCTCCTCGGCGCAGAGCCACCCGACGGCGTGGGTGAAGCCCGCAATCCCACCCGCGACGACCTGATCCGGATTGCGCCCGTCCCGCTCCAGAACCGATAGAAAGCCGCGCCACATGGATCCGGTGTCGTCCCCGTAGGGGTCGAGGAAGCCGAGCCCGGTCAGGGATACGCCGCGCGCGATCAGCCGCCTGCCGATCACCTTGCCGCCCAAGGTCGAGCCTTCGCCGACATAGAGCAGGCCAAGGGCTTCGCCAACCGACCCCGCCGCCGGAATGGGGCAGACGGGCGCCGAGGGGGCCGACGATGCGCCGAGCGCGGCGAGGTCCGATGCGAAGCGATCCGCGCGACGGCGACGCGCCAGGTCGAGGCCGAACCGATTGTCCAGATGGTCGCCCAGGGCGCGCTCGAGCCCGGTCTGGAAACCTTGAAACCGGCGCACGATCGCGCGCCGCTCGCCCATGTCGGCAAGGCGTTCCGGCAGATCGAGCCGGGCGTCCAGGGTTTCGTGCAGATGCTGCGTGGCGGCGCGCAGCGCTTGCAGGACAGCGGAGGTCATCGCTTCGATCGGGTCCTGCGGCTGGGGGCTGGCGGACGATAGGCCGGGCGGGCGGCGGCCTTCCGTCCGCAATCCGACATAGCACCATTACCAAGCCGATCATCGCGCAATGGTTCCGCTTGTTCCGGAGCTTTTCTCAGCCCCGCCGATTTCCTAGGTTCTGTCCGCGTTCGGGGAGGCGTCGATGAAGACTCTTGGCAAGATCCTGCTAGGCCTGGTGGCTGTGATGGTCGTGATCGTCGCCGTGGTGGCGGTGCGCACGGTCACATACAAGCCACCCGCCGCGGCCGACCTGTCGGGCGTCAAGCTCGCCCCAGCCATCTCCGTCGACCGCGACGTCGCCGCTCGCCACCTCGGCGAGGCCGTCCGGTTCCAGACGGTCAGCCACCAGGACAAGGCCGAGGACGTCGACGCCGAATGGACCCGGCTGCACGACCTGCTGGCGACCAACTATCCCGCCGCCCACGCCGCCATGACCCGCGAGGAAGTGGCCAGCCGCACGCTGGTCTACACCTGGCCT
>CAMFIW010000072.1 GCA_945952355.1 uncultured Phenylobacterium sp.
GTTGCCGTTGCCGCCCTGGCCCGCCCACTCGTTTGCCAGCGCCTTGGTGAGGCCGGCGAGCCCGCTCTTCGCCGCCGTGTAGGACGGCACGCGGATGCCGCCCTGGAAGCTCAGCATCGAGGCGATGTTGATGATCTTGCCGCCCCTGCCCTGCGCCAGCATGCGCCGGGCGACCGCCTGGCTGAGGAAGAAGGTGGTCTTCAGGTTGACGTCCATCACCGCATCCCAGTCGGCTTCCGTGAAGTCGATGGCGTCGGCGCGGCGGATGATGCCCGCGTTGTTGACCAGGATGTCGATGGAGCCGAGCACGGCGGCCGTTTCGGAGACGATCCGCTCGATCGGCCCCAGGCTTTCGAGGTCGGCGGCGATCGCCACGAACCGGCGGCCCAGGGCCTCGACGGCCTTCCGGGTCTCCGCCGGCGCCGTTCGGCCCACCGCGGCGATGTCGGCGCCGGCTTCCGCCAGCGCCACGGCGATCGCCTGGCCGAGGCCGGTATTGGCCCCGGTGACGATGGCGGCCTTCCCGGTCAGGTCGAAGGACGGCATGGCGGCTATTTCAGCTGGCAGATGTCGAGGACATGCATGTCCGTATAGTCGAGGTTCTCGCCGCCCATGGCCCAGATGAACCCGTAATTCGAGGTGCCCGCCCCCATGTGGATCGACCAGGGCGGGCTGATCACCGCCTCGTCGTTCGACATCACGATATGGCGCATGGCGTCCGGCTCGCCCATGAAGTGGAAGACCTTATGGTCGCCGGCGAGGTCGAAGTAGAAATAGATCTCCGAGCGGCGGTCGTGCAGGTGCGGCGGCATGGTGTTCCACACGCTGCCGGGTTTCAGGAAGGTGACGCCGAGCAGGAGCTGGGCGCTCTCGCAGACGCCGGGGACGATGTACTGGTAGATGGTCCGCTCGTTGGAGGTCGCCGCCTCCCCACGCTCCAGCGGATTGGCCGCGCTGATGGCGATCTTCTTGATCGGACAGGCCTTATGGGCCGGGGTCGAGGCCAGGTAGAACTTCGCCGGGTTGGCGGCGTCGGCGCTCTCGAACACGACCTCGGTCGCGCCCATCGGGATGTAGAGGCCGTCGCGGGCGGCCATGTCGAAGGCCTGGCCGTCGACCGTGATCCTGCCCGGCCCGCCGACGTTCACCACGCCCAGTTCGCGGCGCTCCAGCAGCGGATGGCCCTTGGCGCTTTCCGGCTCGGTCTGGGTCGGCAGCTTCAGCGGGGCGCTGGTCGGCGCGGCGCCGCCGATCACGAAGCGTTCGTTGTGGCTGTAGTTGAGGCCGACCTGGCCGGGGACGAACAGGTCGCCCACCAGGTAGCGGTCGCGGAGCGCGTCGTTGCTGGCCCCGGCCATCATGTCGGGATGGGTGGCCTGGTAGGTCTTGTTGAACATGGGCGCTCCTCCTTGCCGTCGGAAGGTAACCGGTGTCAAAACCGGCGACAACCCCACCTGATCGCCTACAATATCTAGCCCGTGGAGGCGCGGACGATCAGCTCCGGCTGCACCTCGTGGGCGTCCGGCGTCTTCTCCCGCAGGGGGTTGGGGACCAGCATCTCGCCGGCCATCCGGCCCATGTCGCGCAGCGGCAGCCGCACCGTCGTCATCGGCGGCCAGAGCCGGGCCGCGATCGTTGTGACTGAGACGCCGACCACCGAGACGTCCTCCGGAATCCTTAAGCCGGCCTCGCGCGCGGCGGTATAGACGCCGGCCGCCATCTCGTCGTTCAGGCAGAACACCGCCGTCGGCCGGTCCTTCCGGGCGAACAGCGCCCGAGCCGCGGCGATTCCGGACTCGTAGGTGTAGCCGCCAGGCTTGACGAGGGCCGGGTCGAGACTGAGCCCCTTCTCCGCCAGCCCCGCCTCGAATCCCTTCCGCCGCTCGACCGAGGAGCGGAAGCTGTTGGGTCCGGAGATCAAGGCGATCCGCTTGTGGCCGCGCTCGGCCAGGTGGCGGGCGGCGTCGGCCGCGCCCCTGCCGTCGTGGCTGACCACCATCTGGGCGGCCTCGTCCATCGGCACCGAGGCGATCCGCACATAGCGGCAGTCGAGCTCCTTCAAGAGCGCCACCAGCGCCTCGTCTTCCGAGACCGGCGAGGGCAGCACCACCCCGAACAGCTTCTGCCGCTCGATGAAGGCCCGCATCTCGTCCAGCCGCTTGGGGCTTGTCCGGTCGATCGGCCGGACCACCAGCTCGAAGCCCGAACCCTGCAGCGCGTCGAGGATCCCTTGCTGGTGGCTCACCGTGTGCTGCGGGTTGGGGTTGTCGTAGATCAGCCCCACCAGGAACGAGCGCCGGAAGGCCAGGCCGCGGGCCTGGGGGTCCGGCGCGTAGCCGGTCTCGCGGATGATCTCCAGGACCGCCTTACGCGTCTCCTCCTTGACGAAGGGGCTCTCGTTGATGACCCGGCTGACGGTCTTCTTCGAGACCCCCGCCATCCGCGCCACGTCATTGATCGTGTAACGGCGACGGTCGATGTCGGCGGCCCGGCCGCGGCGCTTCTTATCGAGAGTCTGATCCGCCACCGGCGCGATGTCCTTGAGCTGTTGGGCGTTCATAGCCTGCGTCTTCCGCCCGCGCCAAGCTGCCCCTTGCGAAGCGGCTGACACCGGTCGCATATCGAGACATGACCGCGCTCCGGATCGACCCCCGCGACGACGTCGCCACCGCCCTCACCGCGCTCGCGCCCGGCGACCAGGTGCTTGGCGTCACGGTCCGTGACGAGATCCCGGCCGGCCACAAGGTCGCGCTCCAACCCGTGGCGAAGGGCGCGCCGGTCCTGAAGTACGGCTGGCCGATCGGGCGGGCGAGCGCCGACATCGCGCCGGGCCAGCACGTCCACAGCCACAACCTCGTCACCGCCCTGGTCGGCCTGGAGGACTACGCCTATGCCCCGCAGCCGGTCGAGCCGCTGCAGGCCGGCGGCCGCACCTTCCAGGGCTATCGCCGCGCGGACGGCAAGGTGGGAACGCGCAACGAGATCTGGATCCTCAGCACCGTCGGCTGCGTCGCGCGCACCGCCCAGAAGATCGCCGCCGAGGCCGACCGCCGCTTCAAGGGGCGGGTGGACGGCGTCATCGCGCTGACCCACCCCTTGGGCTGCTCCGAGCTCGGCGACGACCTGGCCTCGACCCGCACCATCACCCAGGCGCTGGCCAGCCACCCCAACGCCGGCGGCGTGCTCATCGTGGGACTGGGCTGCGAGACCAATCAGCTCGGGCCACTGCTGGAAAGCCTAGACATGCCGAGCGAACGGCTACGGGCCTTCTCCGCCCAACTTTCCGAAGACGAGATCGAGGAAGGCCTCGCCGCCGTCGAGGCTCTGGTCCAGGTCGCGGAAGACGACCGGCGCGAGCCCTGCCCGGTCTCCGACCTCGTCGTCGGGCTGAAGTGCGGCGGGTCGGACGGCTTCTCTGGCCTCACCGCCAACCCGCTGGTCGGCCGCATCGCCGACTCGGTGGCCGGCGACGGCGGCGTAGCGATCCTGACCGAGATCCCGGAGATCTTCGGCGCCGAACGCCTGCTGATGGGCCGCGCCCGCGACGCGGCGACCTTCCAAGGCATCGTCGATGTGGTCGACGACTTCCGTCGCTACTTCATCGCCCACGGCGAGCCGATCAGCGAGAACCCCTCTCCCGGCAATATCGCCGGCGGCATCACGACGCTCGAGGAGAAGTCGCTGGGCGCGGTCCAGAAGGCCGGCCGCGGGACGGTGACCGAGGTGCTGCGCTACGGCGAGCACACGGCGACGCCAGGCGTGTCGCTGCTGGAGGCGCCGGGCAATGACGCGGTCTCCTCGACGGCCCTGACGGCGGCGGGCGCGACGCTGATCCTGTTCACCACCGGCCGCGGCACGCCGCTGGGCTTCCCGGCGCCCACCCTGAAGATCGCCACCAATTCCAGCCTCGCCCAGCGCAAGCCGCGCTGGATCGACTTCGACGCCGGCCGCATCGCCGCGGGCCAGCCGATCGACGACGCGGCCGAGGCCCTGATGGACCTGGTCATCGCCACGGCCTCGGGCCAAGCCACCCGCGCCGAGGAGAATGGCGAGCACGAGATCGCGCTCTGGAAGCGCGGGGTGACGCTCTAGGTCCCCTTCGCCTTCTGCGACGAGTCCAGCACGTCCGGGCGCTTCGGCGTCATGTCGTTCAGGTTCCAGTCGGCTTCGTTGAACGGGCGGCTGGTTGGCTTCTGGTGTGGGTAGCCGTGGATGGCCTGCTCGCTATCGATGATCGTGCCCCGGCCTTCCGCCACGTCGGCCAGCAGGCGGACATCGTCATAGTCGCGGTCCCAGGGCCGCGCGCCCGCGTTCATCAGCACCGACTTCTGCACGTCGGTCGCCGGCATCGGCTTCAGGCTTGCCGGCCAGATCGGCGGCGCCTTGGTCTCGATGATCTTCGCCGGCCCGGTCGTGTAGCGGCCGAGTTGCGGGATCGGCCGGCCGATGCGGTCCACCGCGATGTTGTCGCGACCGTAGTATTCGACGTCTCCGTCGCCGCCGAGCTCGAAGAACGCCACCTGGTCGGGGGTCGAGATCCCGGCGCGCATGGCGTTGCCGACCGCGACGATCTTGCCGGTCTGGTAGGGATGGCCGCCCCACTCGTTGGCCTGCAGGTTGTAGTGCAGCACCCGCTGGCCCGGATCGAAGATCAGGTTGTTGGCCATCACCGCCTGGACACCGCCCTTGAACAGCGCGTTGCGCTCGTAGTTGTGGGCGTAGAGGTTGCCGACGATCAGCAGCTCCGAGGCGTTGTCGTGGATCAGGCTGCCCTTGGAGTGCTCGATCTTGAAGTGGGTCGCGTAGGCCAGGCCTTCGCCGATGATGTTGTTCGAATAGGTGACCCGGTGCGAGGTCGCCGCGCGCCAGTCGTCCGGCGTCTTGCCGACGAAGCGCAGGCCCGAGATCGACAGGTTCTCGTCCGTCGCCCAGGTGAAGGTGCAGTGGTCGACGATGACGTTGTAGGCGCCGCTCACCGTCGAGAAGGCGTCTTCCTCCCAGCCGCTCTTCTTGGGTTCGCCCGCCTCGCCCGGGCGAATGCGGATGTGCTGCATGACGAAGTCGTGGGCCGCCACGTCCATGCCGGCGCGGATCAGGGTGATCCCCGGCGACGGGGCCGTCTGGCCGGCGATGGTGACGAAGGGCTCGGTCACCTTGATCGTCTTGCGGTCGAGGTCGATGACGCCGCCCACCTCGAAGACGATTATGCGCGGCCCCTTGGCCTCCAGCGCCTCGCGGAACGAGCCCGGACCTTCCGAGGCAAGCGTGGTCACGCGGATGATCCGCCCGCCGCGGCCGCCCGGCGTGGTCGCCGCCCAGCCTTGCGCGCCCGGAAAGGCGAGAACCGGCTTCGCGGCCGGCTGTGGCGCGGCATGCGCCACGCCTAGGCCAATCGCGACCGACAGGGCCGTCGTGGCGGCGAACAATCCAAGCTTGCGCATCTTGAGCCCTCACTCCCGCTGACGCCCCTATGCGCCGATGGCGACATGTTCGCCAGTCGTGTCGATTGGGGCTTGATTTGAAAATGACACCGGTTTCCCTTACACACAACGGCGCCGTTCGATGCGGCGAAACCGGGAGGAAGATCGCGGGTGAGCGTTCCAGCGGCGCAGAGCGACGAGGGCCTGAAGGTGGCCGAAGAATTCGTCCGCGCACGCCGCGCGGCCGAAGCCCTGCCGAGTTTCCCCGGCCGCCTGCCCGACGATCTGGCCGAGGCCTATCGCATCCAGGATGCGGCGATCCCGCTCTGGCCCGAGGCGGTGGTCGGTTGGAAAGTGGGCCGCATCCCGCCCGAACATGAGACCAAGCTTGGCGCTAGTCGCCTGTGCGGCCCGGTGTTCGCCGGGGCGCTGTGGCATGTGCGGCCGGGCGATGACACGCCCTTCCCGGTGTTCGAGGGCGGGTTCGCGGCCGTCGAGGCGGAATATGTGGCCCGGATCGGCCGCGATGCTCCGGCCGATAAGACCGAGTGGACGACCGCCGAGGCCGCCGGGCTCATCAGCGCGCTGCATATCGGCATGGAGCCGGCCGGCAGCCCCTTCCCCGACATCAACGTCATCGGCCCCCTGGCCGTGGTGTCCGACTTCGGCAACAACGCCGGCCTGATGGTGGGGTCGGAGATCGTCGGCTGGCGCGAGATGGCGCTGGAGGCGATGCGCTGCCAGACCGTGATCCAGGACGAGGTGGTGGGCCGCGGCGGCGCTTTCGTTCTGCCCGGTGGGCCAGTCGAGTCGGTGCGTTTCCTGGCCGAGAACCTGGCGCGCCGCGGGCGACCGCTCAGGGCCGGGATGTACATCTGCACCGGCGCCGCGGCCGGTATCCACGACATCGTCGCCGGGCAGTCTGGGGCCGTGCGCTTCGACGGTCAGGGCGAGATCCGCTGCCACGCCTATTCGGCGCCGCCCGGGACTGACGGCTAGGCGGCCAAGATAAGGTGCGACGCTAGGCGACGGCGGCGCGCGACGGCAAAGTCGCCAAGGGAAGGACACGATGACCACCGCCGCTGACAGCTCGCCAGCCGCCGCATCAGACGTGCGCGTGGGACGCTACCGCTGGGCGATCGTGGCCCTGCTTTTCGGCGCCTCGGTGATCAACTATGTCGACCGCCAGATCCTGGGCGTGCTGAAGCCGACCCTGGCGCCTGAGTTCGGCTGGACCGAGAGCGACTACGCCGACATCATCTTCTGGTTCCAGGCCGCCTATGCGGTGTCGTACCTGCTGTTCGGCCGGTTCGTGGACCGCGTGGGCGCACGGATCGGCTATGGCGCGGCCTTTCTGATCTGGACGCTGGCCCATACCGCCCACGCCCTGGTGACGGGACTGGGCGGGTTCTTCGCGGTCCGCGTCGGGCTCGGCATAGGCGAGGGCGGCAATTTCCCCGCGGGCCTGAAGGCGATCGCGGAGTGGTTCCCCAAGCGCGAGCGCGCCTTCGCCATCGGCCTGTTCAATTCCGGCTCCAACATCGGGGCGATCGTCACGCCGATGATCGTGCCGATGATCACCCTGGCCTGGGGCTGGCGCGCGGCGTTCGTGATCACCGGCGTCCTGTCCCTGCTGTGGCTGGCAGCCTGGTTCGCGATCTACAGGCGGCCGCAGGAGCATCCGAAGGTGGGCGCGGCCGAACTCGGCCTGATTCAGAGTGACGGTCCGGAGCAAGCGACGCCGATCCCGTGGGGCCGGCTGGCGCCCGTGCGCGAGACCTGGGCCTATTCGCTGGGCAAGTTCCTGATCGACCCGATCTGGTGGATGTACCTCTTCTGGCTGCCGGACTTCTTCGCCAAGCGCTACCACCTGGACCTCAAGACCTTCGGCCCGCCGCTGGTCGTGGTCTATCTGCTGTCGGATATCGGCTCGATCGCCGGCGGCTGGATGTCCTCGGCCCTGATGCGCCGGGGCGTGAGCATGAACGTCGCGCGCAAGGCCACCATGCTGGTCTGCGCCCTTCTCGTCCTGCCGATCATCACAGCCCAGAGCATCGACAACCTGTGGCTGGCCGTCGGCGTCGTCGGCCTGGCGGCGGCCGCGCACCAGGGCTTCTCGGCCAATCTCTATGCCCTGCCCTCCGACGTCTTCCCGCAACGCGCGGTGGGTTCGGTCGTCGGGATCGGCGGCATGATAGGCGCCGTCGGCGGGATGATCTTCTCGAAGTACATCGGCGGCGTGCTGGAGAGCATCGGCGCCTATGCGCCGATCTTCTTCATTGCCGGCTTCGCCTATCTGGCGGCGCTGCTGGCCGTACACGTCTTCTCGCCGCGGCTCGCCCCGGCCAAGGTCGACTAGGCCGCGCTGGCGGCCCGGCGCGGCAGCTCGGCCAGGATCGACTGGGCGGCCTCCGCCGCCTGCAGGCGGATGTCGGGCACTGAGGTCATCTCCCAGACCGCGCCGCGGGTGAGCGGCCCCACGACGTAGAAGCCGCGGGTGCCGGCGCCATCGGCGCCCAGCGGACGGGCGTGGTCGTCCACGTCGACCCCCAGTCTCAGCGGATCGGGGCGGATCAGCCCCTGGGCGGTCAGGTTGGTCAGCAACGGGTCGGCGGCCTGGGCCAGGTCGCCCGCAAAGCCCATGCAGTTCACCACCGCCTCGACCTTCAGCCGCCGCAGGACCTGCTCGCCACGCGGCCGCCAGCCGACCTCGACCCCGTCGCGCGCCAGGTTCAGTTCCACGACTTCGCCGGCGCGGATCATCAGGTCGCGGGCGCGTATGGCGACAGCCACCTGGCGCGCCACGCTGGGCGACAAGCGGTGACGATGAACCTCCCACCAGGGGCGAAGGTGGCGCAGGAAGGCGCCGCGCTCGGAGAGGGTCCAGCCGCGCCAGATCGCCGCCACGTGCGGGCGCACGTCGTCCACGGCCTCACGCCAATCGCTCGCGCCGGCGGCCTCTCGCAGCCGGCGCAGCAGGGCGAGCGGCGAGCCCTGCGGCCGCGGGATGGGGGGGCGGGCGGAGACCGGTGCATGCGGCCGCGGCGTCAGCCCGCGCCGCGAGATGGCCCATACCCGCCTCTGTGGTCCGGCCAGGCCAAGGGCCACATCCGCCATGGTGAGGCCCGAGCCGATCAGCAGCACATCGCCCACATCGGCTGTCAGGACGCCGCTCCAAGGGTCGGCGACATAGCGCGGAGAGGCGAGGAGTTCCGCGCTCGCGCCGGCCGGCGGGGGTGGGCGCAGCACGCCCGCGGCGAGCACGACGGCGTCGACCGCGAGCTCACGTCCTAGACCGAGCTTCACCCGCCAGCCGCCAGCGGACGGTCGCAGATCCACCGCCTCGTCCTGTTCCAGCAGCAATCGATCGGCTCCGGCCGATTCCAGCGCACGGCGCAGCAGATCCTGCAGATAGTCGCCGTAGACGCCGCGAGTGACGAAGCCACCGTGCGCGCTCCACCCGCCCCGGCCGGACAGCCAGGCGGTGAAGTGGTCAGGCTGGTCCGGGAAGGCGCTCATATTGGCGACGCGCACGTTCAGCAGGTGGTCCGGATTGCCGGTGGCGTAGGCCGCGCCCCGACCGAAAGCCCCGCTTCGTTCGATCAGGCGCACGCGCGGGCCGTCCGGATCGGCGACGAGGTGCAGGGCCGTGAGACTGTCTCTTATACACATCTGACGCTGCCG
>CAMFIW010000073.1 GCA_945952355.1 uncultured Phenylobacterium sp.
GCCGCCCCATGATGGCGGGCGCCACACCTTCGACCTTGGCCGCCGCCGTCAGGCGTTTCTGAAGCTGCGGGTCGGTGAACTTCGCGCCGCCGATCTCATGGCGCGCGGTGACGCCGATGAGCAGGCCCGTGTCCGGATCGCGCAGGGTCTGGTCGCCCTCGACGCCGGAATAGAGCACCTCGCCGTCATTGGCCGCGTCGACCCGGATCTCGCGCGCGACCTCCTCGCCGGAGGTTCGGTCGGCGATCAGCATGGTGTCGGAGGTACGGCCCAGCCCGTCGATGCTGAGCTTGCCCTCGAGGGTGGCGCGCGACATCAGCGGCCGGTCGGTTCCCGCGCCTCCGTAGATCGTTTGGACCTTGCCGCGCGCATCGTAGTCGCCGTGGCCGACGATCGAGCCGTTGGGGGCGAGGACCCAGTAGGTGCGATTGGCTCCCGCCCGCGCGATCCGCGTGTAGGCGAGGGTCTCCAGGTCAACCCGATAGAGATCGGGGTAGACGATGGTCGCCTGTTGCCGCGGCTCCATCTTCTCGGTCGAGATGCCACCGAGATAGACGTAGTTGCGGCCATCGACCTGATGGACGCCGAACCAGCCGAAGACGGCGTCCAGGACCGAGTTGGAATTCTTGAACACACCGCGGACGTTGCGCGTCGGGATATCGATGACGATGCCGCCGTGGAAGGCCTGACGCGCCACGAGGGTGAAGCCGCCGCCGGCCATGGAGCGGGTGAGCAGGATCAGCTTCGTGTCGCCGCCCCAGGCGATCTTGTCGACGTCGACACCGCCGAGATCGGCGGCGAACTCAGGCGTCCCGTCAGCCTTTCGGACGGTCAGAAGGCGCTTGGCGCCATCGACGCCGATGGTGGCGAAATGCCCCCCGGACGGCGAGAGCGAGATCTGATCGATGCGCGGCGTCGCCGCAAAGTCGTCAAGCGTCGGCGCGGCGCACGCCTGCGCGGCCGCCGCGAACGCGGCGGCGATCCCAAGCCAGATCCTGGACACAAGCCCCTCCCCTCGCGCGAACCGCGCGTCCCGGCGGAACTATTCCGCAAGTCGAGCTTGGGCTCAACCGGGCGTTGGGTTCAGCTGCGATAGTCGCCGTTGATGGCGACGTATTGCTTGGTGAGGTCGCAGGTCCAGATTGTGGCCGAGCCTCGGCCCACGCCGACGTCGACGCTGACCTCCAGCTCGGCGTTCTTCATGTAGGCGCTCATCTTGGCCTCGTCGTAGGTCGGTGCGATCAGGCCGTCCTGGGCGGCGACGAGGGGGCCGAACATCACCTTGACGCGGTCGCGGTCGATCGGCTCGTCGGCGCGCCCCACGGCCATGACGATGCGGCCCCAGTTGGCGTCCTCGCCGGCGAAGGCGGTCTTGACCAGGGGGCTCTCGGCGATGGTGCGGGCGATCTTGCGGGCGCTGGCCGGGGTCTCGGCGCCGGTGACGGTGATCTTGACGAACTTGCTGGCGCCCTCGCCGTCGCGGACGAGCTGGAGGGCGAGGTCGAGCAGGACGGCCTCCAGCTTCTCGCGGAAGTCGGCCAGGCGGCGGTCGCCGGCGCGGCCGATCCGCGGCGCGTTCGACTGGCCGGTGGCGAACAGCAGGAGCGTGTCGTTGGTCGAGCGGTCGCCGTCCACCGTGACGCAGTTGAAGGTGGTGCGGGTGTAGAGGCTGACCAGGGTCTGCAGGGCGGCGGGGGCGATGTCGGCGTCGGTGGCGACGAAGGCCAGCATGGTGGCCATGTCGGGGGCGATCATGCCCGAGCCCTTGCAGATGCCGCCGATGCGCACGGTCTCGCCGTCGATCACCGCCTCGGCATAGGCCCCCTTCGGGAAGGTGTCGGTGGTCATGATCGCACGCGCGGCGCCGGGCCAGCCGTCGGCGGTCAGCCTCTGCTCCACCTCGGGCAGGCGCTGGACGATCTTGGCGTCGTCGAGCAGGACGCCGATGACGCCGGTGGAAGCCACCATCACGTCGCGCTGGCGGCAATCGAAGCGCTTGGCGACCGCGCCGGCATAGCGGCGCACGGCGTCGGCGCCGGGCTTGCCGGTGAAGGAGTTGGCGCAGCCGGCGTTGACGACCAGGGCCCCGACCTCGGCGCCCTTGGTGGCTTCCAGATGCTTCTTGCACCAGTCGACGGGGGCCGAGCCGATGCCGTGGCGCGTGAAGACGCCGGCGACGTTCGTCCCGGGCGCGAAGCGCATGACCAGCAGGTCCTCGCGCTCGTGCTTGTAGAAGCCGGCCCGACCGGTGGCGAGCTCGACGCCGGGGATCGGCGGCATCTTCGGGAACGGCACGGCGAGCGGCGAGACCGGCAGAGCGCCCTTGGCCGGCTTGGCGCCCTTGGCGGGAGCGGCGGAGGCCGTCTTGCCCGGCTCGTCCTCGAACTGGCGGGAGTTCTTGTCGGCCCGCTTCAGCGCCGCGCGCTTGAGGGTCGAGGTCAGGGGGTCGAGAGCGCGCTCGATTGTGTGGGCCACGACCTCGACCGGCTTGACCGCCGCCTCGAGCGCGATGGTGGCCGGGGTCTTGGCCTTGGCCGCCGGCTTGCCGGCAGGCTTCTTCGCGGCGGGCTTGCCGTCTTTGGAGGTGGGGGCTCGGGTCACGGCTTCACCGCCTTGGCTGCGGGGTGGGGGCTGGCGCCAGGGGCGGCCGGCGGCGCGGTCGGGACCTGCCCCGGGGCGCGGGCGCTCGCGGGCTCCTTCGGGGCGCCAGGCACGTCCTGGGCGGGCTTGATCAGGATCTGGACCTTGGAGCGGCCCCGAAGCTTTTCCAGGAGATCGCGCACCTGGTCGTAGGTGAGGAAGCGGACGATCTGCGGCCGGGCGGCCTCGAGGGTGATCGGCTGCTCCATGCGCCGGTCCTCGACCTTCACCAGGGCCCAGCCGCCGTCGACCTGGAACGGTCCGACGACCTGGCCCGGCTTAGCCGTCTTGAGGTTGGCCTCGTAGGCCTGAGGCATGACGTCGGTGGTGAAGTAGCCGAGGTCGCCGCCGTTGAAGCGGGTGGCGGCGTCGGTGGAGCGCTCCATGGCCAGCGCCTCGAACGAGGCGCCGGTGGCGAGCAGCTTCTTGACCGCCTCGGCCTCGGCCTGGTTCGCCAGCACGATCTGGCGGGCGTGAATCTCTTCCGACTGCTTCGCGAGCTTGAGCTGCTCCTGGTAGAGTCCGCGGATCGCGTTCTCGTTGACGGCGTCAGAGACCGTGCCCTCGACAAGGAGATCGCCCAGGATGCGCTCGCGGGCGGCGGCCAGCCGGCGCTGGGCGGCGGGGTCCTTGTCGAGCTTGCGCTTGAGCGCCTCGGCGGCGAGCAGCTTCTGGTCGACCACCTCGTCCATCACCCGGCGGAACAGGTCGGAGGAGACATCCAGGGGCTCGCCCTCGCCGATCAGGCCCTGGGCCACGGCCTCGCGCTTGACGTCGGAGGCCCACACGGTCTTGCCGTCGACGCGGGCGACGGCGGCGTCGCCCGGCTCGGGCGGACGTTCGTCCCCGCCGCGACCCTGGCAGGACGCCAGCACCACGCAGACGCAGATGGCGGCGACGACTTTGCCGACAAGGCCTGGAATGCCGGTGAAACTCGCCTGCGCCATGCGGCTCGACCTCGACTTGAAAACCGCGCCGGGCGGCTGAGCCTCCCTAGCCATTTACGTCACGGGATGCAAAGGTCCGCGCCGATCAATCGCCGCCCAGCCGCAAGCGCCGGGGCGGGCCATATTCTTGGGAGGATATTTTCATGCGTGAAGCCGTCATCGTTTCCTATGCCCGAACGGGTCTGGCCAAGTCCGCCCGCGGCGGCTTCAACATGACGCCGACGGTCACCATGGCCGCCCACGCGATCAAGCACGCCGTGGCGAAGTCCGGCGTCGACAAGGGCGCGATCGAGGACGTGGTCCTGGGCAACGTGGCGCACGGCGGCGGCAATCTGGGCCGTCAGGCGGCCCTGCTGGCCGGCCTGCCGATCACCACCTCCGGCGTGACCGTGAACCGCTTCTGCTCCTCGGGCCTGCAGACCATCGCCATGGCGGCCAACAACGTGCGCAACGACGGCGCCGACGTGGTCGTGGCCGGCGGCGTGGAGTCGATCTCGATGCCGAACACCGGCGCGGGCGGCCCGGCCAACTTCGATCCGGAACTGACCAAGCTCTATCCGGCCATCTTCATGCCGATGATCGACACCGCCGACATCGTGGCCAAGCGCTACAACGTCAGCCGCGAGTCCCAGGACGAGTACTCCTTGGAAAGCCAGCTCCGCATGGCGGCGGCCCAGCAGTCGGGCAAGTTCAAGGACGAGTGCTCGCCCGGGCCCACCTACTATCCCAATCAAGGACGAGATCGTCCCGATGAAGACCAAGATGAAGGTGGTCAACAAGGAGACGAAGGAAGAGACCATCGTCGACTACGTGGTCGATCGCGACGAGTGCAACCGCCCCGACACCACCCTGGAAGGCCTGCAAAAGCTGGCTCCGGTGAAGGGTGAGGGCAACTTCATCACCGCCGGCAACGCCAGCCAGCTGTCGGACGGCGCCGCGGCCGTCGTGATCATGGAAGCCAAGGAAGCGGCCCGCCGCAACCTGGAGCCGATGGGCGTGTTCAAGGGCTGGGCCGTCGCCGGCTGCGAGCCTGACGAAATGGGCATCGGTCCGGTCTTCGCGATCCCGCGCCTTCTGGAACGCCACGGCCTGAAGGTCGAGGACATCGACCTGTGGGAACTGAACGAGGCCTTCGCCTCGCAGTGCCTCTACAGCCGCGACAAGCTCGGCATCGATCCCGAGAAGTACAACGTCAATGGCGGCTCGATCGCCATCGGCCACCCCTTCGGCATGACCGGCGCGCGCCTGGCGGGCCACGTGCTGCAGGAAGGCAAGCGCCGCGGCGCCAAGAACGTCGTCGTCTCGATGTGCATCGGCGGCGGCATGGGCGGCGCGGGCCTCTTTGAGGTCTTCTAAGAAGCCGGCCGCGCCGCCCATCATCAAGGGTGGCCGAAATCGCTGATCGCGATTTCGGCGCGGCGGCGCCGGCCTGTTCGAAGTGTTCTAAGAGACCGGCTGAAAAGCCGAGCCGGATCGGGCCCTTCCCTCACGGGGAGGGCCCTTTTCTTTGGGCCGGCGGTTAACCCTGGTCACGGCAAGTCGCGTTGACACTGGCATGGGCGCTGCTTAAGTCTCGCCCGCCCCGAAAAGAGCGGAATTTCCGGGCAGGCGAAGTCCTGGAAACCTTAACCGCCTCTCGTCCCGCCACACACTCCCGGACTCCTCACTTGAGCATCTTCCAACGCTTCTTCGGCTCTTCCAACGACCGTAGGGTCAAGACCCTCACGGCCCGCGTCGCGAAGATCAACGCGCTCGAACCCAAGATGCAGGCGCTGTCGGACGACGACCTGCGCGCCAAGACCCAGGAGTTCAAGGACCGCCTGGCCAAGGGAGAGACGCTCGACCAGCTGCTGGAAGAGGCCTTCGCCGTGGTGCGCGAAGGCGCCAAGCGGGTGCTGGGCCAGCGGCACTTCGACGTGCAGCTGATCGGCGGCATGGTGCTGCACGAAGGCGGCATCTCGGAAATGCGCACCGGCGAGGGCAAGACGCTGGTCGCCACTTCGCCCGTCTATCTGAACGCCCTGACCGGCAATGGCGTCCACGTCATCACGGTCAACGACTACCTCGCCCAGCTTCACGGCGACTGGATGGGCCAGGTCTATCGCTTCCTCGGCCTGAGCGTCGGCGTGATCGTCCACGGCCTGAGCCAGGGCCAGCGCAAGGCGGCCTACGAGAGCGACATCACCTACGGCACGAACAATGAGTTCGGTTTCGACTACCTGCGCGACAACCTGGTCTACGACCCCGAGGAGATGGTCCAGCGGGGCCACAACTTCGTGATCGTCGACGAAGTCGACTCGATCCTGATCGACGAGGCGCGCACGCCACTGATCATCTCGGGCCCGACCGAGGATCGGTCCGAGTTCTACAAGACCATCGACCTAGTCATCAAAGAGCTGATCAAGGACCCTGCCACCTACGACTTCGACGAGAAGCAGCGCCAGGTGGTGCTGACCGAAGAGGGCCAGGAAAAGGTCGAGGAAGTGCTGGTCGAGGGCGGCCACCTGGCCGAGGACTCCGCCGGCCTCTATGACGCCGCCAACGTCTCGGTGGTGCACCACGTCAACCAGGCCCTGCGCGCCAACGTCCTCTACACGCGCGAAAAGGACTATATCGTCCGCGCCGGCGAGGTGATCCTGATCGACGAGTTCACCGGCCGCATGATGCATGGCCGCCGCCTGTCCGAAGGCCTGCACCAGGCCATCGAGGCCAAGGAAGGCGCCCACATCCAACCCGAGAACCAGACCCTGGCCTCGGTGACGATCCAGAACTATTTCCGCCTCTATTCGAAGCTGTCCGGCATGACCGGGACGGCTGCGACCGAGGCGCAGGAATTCGCCGACATCTACAAGATGGAGGTGCTGGAGATCCCGACCAACCGGCCGGTGGCCCGGATCGACGACGACGACGAGGTCTATCGCACCGAGGCCGAGAAGAACCGGGCGATCCTCAAGCAGATCGAGGACTGCTATTCCCGCGGCCAGCCGGTGCTGGTGGGCACGGTCTCGATCGAGAAGTCCGAGGCGCTGTCGAACCTGTTGCAGGCGCACAGCTTCGAGCGCGACGGCAAGATCGTGCGGGGCATCCCGCACAATGTTCTGAACGCCCGCTACCACGAACAGGAAGCCATGATCGTGGCCGACGCCGGCGTGCCCGGCGCGGTGACCATCGCCACCAACATGGCCGGCCGCGGCACCGACATCCAGCTCGGCGGCAACATCGATATGCGCGTCCTGAAGTGGCAGGACGAACAGCGCGGCTTGGGCATCGAGGTGACGCCCGAGCAGGTGCAGGCGCACAAGGTCGAGATCGAGGAAGACATCCGCGGCCTGAAGGAACAGGCCCTGGCGGCCGGCGGCCTCTATGTCCTTGGCACCGAGCGCCACGAGAGCCGGCGGATCGACAACCAGCTGCGCGGCCGGACGGGCCGCCAGGGGGACCCGGGACGCTCGAAGTTCTTCCTGTCCTGCGAGGACGACCTGCTGCGCATCTTCGCGGGCGAGCGCCTGGACTCGATCATGCGCACCTTCGGCGTCCAGGACGGCGAGGCGATCACCCACAAGTGGCTGAACGGCGCCATCGCCACGGCCCAGAAGCGCGTCGAGCAGCGCAACTACGAGATCCGCAAGAACCTGCTCAAGTACGACGACGTTGTGAACGACCAACGCAAGGCGGTGTTCGAACAGCGCGCCGAGTTCATGAACGACGCCGACCTGTCCGAAGTCGTCACCGAGATGCGGCAGGACACGGTCGAGGATCTGGTCAACCGCCACCTGCCGCCCAAGGCCTATGCCGAGCAGTGGGACGTCGAGGGCCTGGACGAGCACGTGAAGAGCCTGCTCGGCCTGGAGCTGCCGATCGCCCAGTGGGCGGCCGAGGAAGGGATCGCCAACGAGGAGATCCAGGACCGCATCCAGAAGGCCGCCGACGCCCGCGCCGCCGAGCGCGAGGCGATGATCAGCGCCGAACAGATGCGCACCATCGAGAAGAGCTTCCTGCTGCAGATGATCGATCTGCAGTGGCGCGAGCACCTTTCGCACCTGGACCACCTGCGCAGCGTGATCAGCTTCCGGGCCTACGGCCAGCGCGATCCGCTGAACGAGTACAAGACCGAAGCCTTCACCCTGTTCGAGAAGCTGCTGGTCGACCTGCGCCAGAACACCACGCGCTGGCTGATGACCGTCGAGTTCGCCTTCCAAGATCCGGAACCGGCGCCGTCGATGGGCCAGTACCAGGAGATCCACATGGATCCCCTGACAGGCGAGAACGCCGCCCAGATGGGCGCCCTGCCCGACGGCCTGTCGCCGGAACAGCGCCAGGCGTTGCCGATCTCGGCCCTGCCGGACGGCTGGGAGAGCACCGGCCGCAACGCCGCCTGCCCCTGTGGATCGGGCAAGAAGTTCAAGCACTGCCACGGCGCCCTGGTCTGAGGACCGGGGACCGGCGTCAGTCGATCTCGATGCGGTAGGTCAGAGTCGCGTGGCCGCCGGCGGCCACAGGCACCCGCCATAGCGGATCCCCCGCCCGGGTCGTGTGCCGGCGCGAGGCGGAGATGATCTTGAAGCCCTCCTGCGCCAGGGCGGCGTGGCGGTATTCGACCACCACGGCCTCAGGCTTGTGGTTGTCGAAGATCACCTCGATATCGGCTTGCTCGCGATCCGAATTGGGGACGTCCTGCTCCCGCAGGATGCGGGGGCGGACCGTCACCTCCGGCGCGCCGCCGAGAGTCAGCTCGGCTGGCAGACCGACCGGCGTGTCCTGCTCGAGGCGATCCTTCCCCACCAGGATCGGCGCCCCTCCGGGCCCCGCCGCCATGACCATCACGCTGCCGGCGGGCAGCGGCTTGCCGAGCCCCTGCCGGCGATCGTTCCGAAGCCGGATCATCAGCTCGGCGATCCCAACGGTGTCGTCCTTGTCGTCATAGTCGACGGGGTCGAACTGGTAGGCGTAGTAGCGCTCGAACGAGACGGCCTTCTGGTCGAGAAACAAGACCTGTTTGATCTGGCGCGCCGCGACCGTGGTCGGTTCGGGCAAGGTATAGAGCTTGTAGTCGCCGAGTTCGCCCTGGTTCGCGATCCGCGCGCCGGTGACGATGACCTCCTCGACCATCGCACGTTCGCCGGGGGCGATGCGATACTGCGGAGGCGGAACCGCCACTCTGAACCAGCAGAGGCCCGATAGCGTCGTCGGAACCGGCGAGATCGGCTGGCTGTCCTGGTCACGCGCCAGTGAGCCCGCCACCACCTGGGTCGGGGCGTCGTGAAAGCCGAGACTGGTCTGGTTGGCCAAGGTGATCCAGCCGGAGAGATCCAATGTCCGACCGTTTGGCCGGACCCGGGCCACATAGTCCGCCGACCAGGTCATGCCTGTGGTGAGGTAGCTGAGCGTGATGGCCTTGCGCATCGGCCGGGGGGCGTCGACCACCACGGAGAGCGTGGGGCGATCGGCCATGGGGGGCGCCTCGTCGAAGACTGTCTCTTATACACATCTCCGAGCCCACGAGACTAGGCATG
>CAMFIW010000074.1 GCA_945952355.1 uncultured Phenylobacterium sp.
CAAGCGGTGAGGGGTCGCCCAGCAATCGCTCCGCCTCGGGCGCCAGGTCGGGCGACCCGGAATTGCCGATCGCGTAGAGCACGTTGCGCGCAAAGCGGTCGCGGCCGATACGCTTGATCGGGTTCTTGGCGAACAGGGCGCGGAATGCGACGTCGTCGAGTCGGGCGAGCTCGGCCAGCGCCGGACCCCGCAGCGGCGCGCGAGCCGCCAGCCGTTGCTCCCGGGCGCGCTGTGCGAACTTGTTCCACGGACAGACCGCCAGGCAGTCGTCGCACCCGTAGATTCTGTTTCCCAGGGCCCGCCGGAATTCCAGCGGCACGGGCCCCTTCAGCTCGATGGTCAGGTAGGAGATGCAGCGCCGCGCGTCGAGCTGGTAGGGCGCGGGGAAGGCGGCGGTCGGGCAGATGTCCAGGCAGGCGCGGCACTGGCCGCAATGGTCGCTCGCCGGGGCGTCGGCCTCCAGCTCCAGCTCGGTGAGGATCGAGCCCAGGAACAGCCAGGAACCGAATTGGCGGCTGACGAGGTTGGTGTGCTTGCCCTGCCAGCCCAGGCCCGCGCGCTGGGCGAGCGGCTTTTCCATAAGGGGCGCGGTGTCGACGAACACCTTGAGTTCTCCGCCGAGCTTGCCCGCCATCCAGCCGCCGAGCTGCTTCAGCCGGCCCTTGATCAGCTCGTGATAGTCGTCGCCCTGCGCATAAGCCGAGATCGCCGCCCGCCTCTGGTCCTTCAGCGCCTCGAGCGGATCGGCGTCCGGCCCGTAGTTCACCCCCAGCATGATCGCCGAACGCGCGCCGCTCCACATGGCCGTCGGATGCGCCCGGCGTTCGGCGGTGTCGGCCATCCAGCCCATCTCGCCATGGCGGCCGGCCTCGACGAATTCCGCGAGCCGCGCGCCGGCCGGCCAGGGCGCGGAGGCCGAGGCGATGGCGCAGGCGTCGAAGCCGAGTTCGGCGGCGCGGGCGCGGATCAGGTCAGAAGTCGAGGTCGTCATAGTGCGGCGCCGGCGCGAGGCCGGGCCAGCGGTCGGCCAGAAGCGGCCGGAAGGCCGGCCTCGATTTCAGCTTCATGTACCAGGTCTTGACCCCCGGGAACTCCTTCCAGGGCACATCGCCGAAATAGTCGATGACCGACAGGTGGGCGGCGGCGGCGAAGTCGGCCAGCGACAGGCGGCGGCCGGCGAGCCAGTCGCGGCGGGCGATCAGGCCTTCCAGATAGACCATGTGGCCGCGCAGAGCCTCGCGCCCCTGGCGCAGGCTCGCCAGGTCCGGCGCGCCCAGGCCCAGCAGCCGCTTCTCCATCTTCTCGTGGAGCAGGAAGCCGCCGACCTCGTAGTCGAACTTGCGGTCGAACCATTGCAGCAGACGCCGCGCCTCCGCCCGCTCGGACGGGTCGCGGCCGAGCAGCGGCGGCTCGGGATAGGTCTCTTCCAGGTGGTCGAGGATCGCGCGGCTTTCGCAGAGCACCAGCTTGCCCTCGGTCATCACCGGCGTCAGGCCCGAAGGGTTCAGCTCCACTAGGTCGGCGGGCCGCTCCCAATAGCGGACCTGATGGTCGGTGAACGGCAGGCGCTTCTCGCCCAGAGCCAGTCGCACCTGGCGCGAAGCGGGATCGAGCGGGAAATGATGGAGGATGCGTTCGGCGGTCATTCTGATCGACGGGATGTATCCGGCCAGGTAACACCACCACCCGTTAAGGGCGCGTTTACTTAAACGCCCATGCGCTCACCGGTCGCATGCGCCTCCGCGAAGGCCCCGCCATGCGGTTCTGCCCGGCCGCGCGGGTCGGCGTGGATGATCACGTCGGCCTGGGGAAATTCCGCCAGCAGCCGCTTTTCGGCGGCGACGATCACCGTGTGGGCGTCCTCCAGGGTCAGTTCCGGATCCAGGTCCACGTGCATCTGCATGTGCACGTACGGCCCGGAGCTGCGGGTGCGTAGCTGGTGGACGTCGGTCAGGCGCGGGTCCTGGGTCATCAATGCGACGATACGGGCCCGCGCGTCCTCGGGCAGCTCGTGGTCCATGAGCTGGTTGGCCGCCTCCCGGAACACGCTGACCGCCCCCCAAAGCAGGAGGGCGGTGACCGCAAGGGCGGCGAGGGCGTCGACATTGTTCACACCCAGCCACGCTGAAGCCGCGATGCCGGCCAGGGCGATCAGGTTCGACGCGAGGTCGGTGGCGTAGTGGGCGCGGTCGCCGCTGACGGCGACCGAGGTGGTGCGCTTCAGCACCTGGGTCTGGGCGAAGATCAGGGCGCCGGTCAGCAGGGTGGATGCGACCATCACGCCGACGGCCAAGCCTCCCTGCGCCAGCGGATGGGGCGCGGCCAGGTGGCGGATCGCTTCCTGGCCGATCAGGGCGGCGGACGCGAACACCAGCCCGGCCTGGACCAGGCTGGAGAAGGCCTCCGCCTTGCCATGGCCGAAGCGATGCTCGGCGTCCGGCGGCGCCGCGGCGTAGCGCACCGCGAAGAAGGTGATGGTCGAGGCCACCAGGTCGAGGGCGGAATCGGCCATCGAGGCTAGCAAAGCCACCGAGCCGGAGGCCAGCCAGGCCCCGGCTTTCAGCGCGACGAGCAGGCCCGCCACGCTCACCGACATCAGGGTGACGCGGCGGGTAAGCGCGGCGCTCTCGGCGGGGGTCAGGCCACGGGGCGAGGTCATGGCCCCAATCTAGGGCCTCGCTCCGCCCGACCCCAGCGCGAACGACTCTAATCTTTCCTCCCAGCTCCTCCCCCGTTGGGGAAGGTGGCTCGCGGCTGCGCCGCGAGACGGAGGGAGTTGAAGCCCACGGTGTCAGTGAGCGTCAGCCCCTTCAGTCGGCCGGCGCTGCCGGCCGACAGCTCCCCCAACGGGGGAGCAACTTGGCAGCCCTAAGCCGCCGCCTTCGGCATCGGCCCGACATAGGTCGAGGCGGGGCGGATCAGGCGGCCGCCGGCCACCTGCTCGCGGGCGTGGGCGACCCAGCCGGCGACGCGGCCCATGGCGAACACGCAGGTGAAGGCCGAGGGCGGGAAGGCCAGGCTCTCCAGCAAGAGCGCCGTGTAGAACTCGACATTGGTCTGCAGCGAGCGGTTCGGCTTGTGGTTCTTGAGGATCGACAGGGCGGCGGCCTCCACGGCCTCGGCGAAGTCGAGCCGGCCGGGCAGGACGTTGGAGCCGGTCCCCATCTTGCGCACGGCCGCCTTCAGGGCGTCGGCGCGCGGATCGCGCACCCGATAGACCCGGTGTCCGAAGCCCATCAGCCGGTCGCCGCGGGCTAGCGCGTCCTGGATCCAGTCGCGGGCGTTCTCCTTGGCGCCGATGCCGTCCAGCATCTCGATGATCGGCCCCGGCGCGCCGCCATGCAGCGGGCCTTTCAGCGCGCAGATCCCGGCGATCACCGCCGAGCCCAGGCCCGCATGGGTCGAGGCGACGACCCGGGCGGTGAAGGTCGAGGCGTTCAGCCCGTGGTCGGCGACCGTCACCAGATAGGTGTCCAGCGCATCGGCCTCGGCCTTGCTGGGCGTGGTCCCGCGCAGCATCCGCAGGATGTCGGCCGCGTGGCTGAGCGCCGGCTCGGGCGCGACCGGGGCCAGGCCCGCCTGGGCGCGGACCACCGCGGCGGTGAACACGGCCGGGGCGGCCAGCAGGCGCAGCGCCACCTCCAGGTCGTCGCCGTCGGCGAGGCGGGCGGTGAGGGCGCGCATGGCCTCGATCGGCGTGCGGTCGAGCAGGCCGGTGTCGAGCGCCGAGACCTCGGCGAATACCGCGGCGCGGGCCGCGCCGATCGCCGGCGCCAGGTCGGCCGGCAGCTTGTCGAAGAAGCCGTCCCACAGCAGGTGGGTGACCTCTTCGAAACTGATGCGGCCGGCCAGTTCGTCCAGCTCATGGCCACGGATGATCAGCCGCCCGGCCTGGCCGTCGACTTCCGACAGCACGGTTTCAGCGGCGACGACGCCTTCCAATCCATCGCTCATGACGGACCTCCAATTCGGTTGGGGGCGGATCGCCCTTGCAGGCCGGCATATTTCCCCGCAATGTAGACGCGTCAATCTTGATCAATATAATCAATATATGCCGACTTCGAAGACGCCAGACTGGATCGCCGCCGAGGAAGCCCGCGAACGTCTCGGGGTGCGGCCCCAGACGCTCTACGCCTATGTCAGCCGTGGCCGGGTGCAGACCCGCACCGACCCGCAGGACCCGCGCCGCAGCCTCTATCGTGCCGCCGACATCGCCGCCCTGACCCAGAAGAAGGCTCGCAGCCGCAAGGTCTCCGACGTCGCCGCCGGCGCGATCTCCTGGGGGGAGCCGGTCCTGGCCTCGGCGATCACCACCGTCTCGGCCGGCCGGCTGTTCTATCGGGGTCGGGACGCGGTCGAGCTTGCCGAGGTCGAAACCCTGGAATCGGTCGCCCGGCTGCTGCGCGGCGGCCACGGCGCGGCGCTGAAACGCACCGATCGCCCGGAGCCGCCGGACCTGCCCGACATGCGCGCCCGCGCCTTCGCGGCCCTGGCGGCCCGGGCGGGCCAGGACCCTCCAGCGCTCGGTCGCCATCCGCTGGCGCTCGCGGTCGAGGCCGCCACCCTGCTCGACGTGCTGACCGACGCCATCGCCGGCCAGGTCGGCGGCGGGCCGATCCACAATCGCCTGGCGCTCGCCTGGGGCCTTGGTCCGGGCGGGCCGGGCGCGGACCTGATCCGCCGCATCCTGGTCCTGCTGGCCGACCATGAACTGAACCCCTCGGCCTTCGCGGCGCGGGTGGCCGCATCGACTGGGGCCTCGCTCTCCGCCTCGGCGCTCGCGGGACTCGCGGCCCTGTCCGGGCCGCGCCACGGCGGCGCACCGGCGGCGATCCGCGCGCTGGCCGCCGAGGCCGAGCAATTCGGCGCGCGCGCCGCCATCACCGCCCGCCTGGCCGAGGACCGCGCCCTGCCGGGCTTCGGCCACCAGCTCTATCCCGACCGCGATCCGCGCGCCGAGGCGCTGCTGGAACGCTTCGATCCCACCCCACCGCTGGTGGATCTGGCCGCCACGGTCGAGGCCTTCACCGGCCAGAGGCCCAATATCGACTTCGCCCTGGTGGCCCTGTCCGACGCGTTGAAGCTGCCGCTCGATGCGCCCTTCGCCCTGTTCGCCACCGCACGCTGCGCCGGTTGGATCGCCCACGCCATCGAACAGATCCAGGGCGGCGGCCTGATCCGCCCGCGCGCCCGCTACACCGGCGTCCCCGTCGACTGACCGGTCGGGCCGGCCCCTTGCCTTTGACGCCCATCGGCGCCTAAATTGAATTCAATTCAAGAGCGAGATCGCCGATGGCCATCCCGAAGATCGGCACGCCCGAGCGTCTGGTTCGCGCCGCCCAGGAAGAACTGGTCCACAGCCACGGCCTGCTGGAGATGCAGGCGGTCGCCAAACGCGCCAAGGTCTCGGTCGGGCTCGCCTATCACCACTTCGGCTCCAAGGCCGGGCTGATCGCCGCCGTGGTCGAGGCCTTCTACAACCGCCTGGAGGAGGTCGCGTTCAACCCGTCGAACCTGGTCTCGCCGGATTGGGCCGGCCGCGAGAAGGAGCGGATCGCCGCCTACATCTCGTTCCACTACGACCATCCGTTCGCGCCTCTGGTCGTCGGCCCCTTGAGCCGCGCGCCGGAGGTGCTCGACGTCGAGCAGGCCTTCACCAAGCGCCAGCTCGTGGCCGGCGCCTACAACATCCGCGCCGCCCAGCGCCAAGGGGTGATCCCGGCCGCCCTCGATCCGCACCTGACCATCGCGCTGATGATCGGCGGCATCCGCCAGGCCCTGATCGGCGCGCTCACCAGCAGCCACCGGCCCGACCGGGCCGAACTGACCGACAAGATCTGGGTCTTCGTCGCCGGCGCCCTGCGCCTGGCGGAGCCCGCGATTCAGCAAGGAGGCATGAGCCTTGGCCGATCCGCATGAATTCCACACGCCCCAGCCGAGCTACACCCGGGACGAGCTGATCCGCTCCAGCGAGGGCGGCTATTTCGGCCCCGGCAACGCCCAGCTGCCCGCGCCGCCGATGCTGATGATGGACCGCATCACCCGGCTGACCCTCGACGGTGGAGAGTTCGGCAAGGGCCAGGCCGTGGCCGAGCTGGATGTGACCTCCGACTTCTGGTTCTTCGCCTGCCACTTCCCGGGCGATCCCGTCATGCCGGGCTGCCTGGGCCTCGACGCCATGTGGCAGCTGCTGGGCTACTGGCTGGGCTGGTCGGGCTCGCCGGGCAAGGGCCGGGCCCTGGGCGGCGAGATCAAGTTCAAGGGCGATATCACGCCCCAGACCCGGCTGGTCCGCTACGAGGTCGACATCCGTCAGGTCCGCCGCGGCCAGCTCGGCCTCGGCGTCGCCAACGGCCGCCTGTTCGCCGACGACGCCTGCGTCTACCTCGCCTCGGATCTGCGCGTCGGCATGATCCAGGCGCGCTAGGCCGGGGCCGGCGCGGGCCGGCGCTTCTCCTTCGCCGCCGCCGGATACTTGGCTTCCAGCTTCCCGGCGCTGTCGGCGCGGCCGGTGGCGCGCAGGCGCTCCAGATAGGCGGGCAGGGCGCCGCGCACGTGGAACGGCCCGCCCTCGGCGACCACATTGACCAGGGGATCGCGGCCGCGCGCCATGTCCGGCGCCATGTCCGCCATCCAGGCGTCGAGCAGGCCCAGGCCTTGTTTCACGATCTCGGGCCGGGTCGCGGCCAGGTTCACCTGCTCGTGCGGATCGTTCGCCAGGTCGAACAGCATCAGCTCGTTATAGAGGTGATAGCCGTCGTGCAGCGTCGAGATCAGCATCCAGTCGCCGAACCGCACGCCGCGCTGGCAGGTCCAGGCGCCTTGCGAGACCACCAGATAGTCACGGCCCTCGTCGCCGCCGGCCTTCAGGCTCTTAGCGAACGACACGCCGTCCCAGGCCTTGGGCGTCGGCTGGCCAAGCAGCTCCAGGACCGTGGCCGCCATGTCCACCTGGTAGTGGAAGGCCGACAGCGCGCGGCCGTCCTGGGCCAGGCCCGGCCATTTCAGGATCAGCGGCACCTGGGTGGTGAACTGGTCCGCCGTCTGGTGGTCGCCATAGACGTTGAGCTCGCCCAGGGTCTCGCCGTGGTCGGAGGACAGCATGATCGCGGTGTCCTCGCCGACGCCGAGCGCCTCCAGCTTGGCCAGCAGCTTGCCGACATATTCGTCCGCCACCAGCACGCCGGTGTCGTAGCCGTCGAACATCTTGCGGACCGCCGCCATGTCCGGAATCTCCTGCGGCTGGCGCGGCCAGCGCTGGGCGGCGTCGGGGCGGGGCGCGAAGCCCTCGGCCTCCTGGGCGCTGTGCGGGCCGCAACCCGCCCAGTGCTCGGCCCGCACCGTCTCGGTCAGCCAGGCGGGCAGGGGCGCGTCGGCGAAGGGCTCGCCATAGCTCTGCGCGGCCCGGTAGGGCGTGTGCGGATCCCACATGTGGACGTGCAGGAACCAGTTGTCCGAGGCGCCGTTGCGGGCCAGCCAGTCCTCGGCGATCGCCCAGACCTCGTCGGCGGTCTCCATGCCGTACTTGCCAACGTTCAGGGCCTCGTCGAAGCCGGCGTACCAGTGGAAGGCCGAGTGGCGGTGGGCGAAGGACGAGATGCTGACCGTCTTCAGGCCCGCCCGCTTCAGGCGCGAGGGGAAGCTGTCGACCTGCAGCTGCGACCAGAACCCGCGGTCCGGCCCGCCGATCACCGGGTCGGCGTCGACCCCGCCGTGATTGACCACGCCGTTATGGATGCCGAACCGTCCGGTCAGCAGGGCCGTGCGGCTGGGCAGGCAGGGCGTGTCCGAGGCGTGCATGTTCGCAAACCGGATCGCGCGTGTGGCCAGGGCGTCGATATTGGGGCTCGTGGCGCGGTGATAGCCGTAGCAGCCGAGGTGGTCGGCGCGCAGGGTGTCGATGTCGATATAGAGCAGGCGCATGGCGGTCCTCGGAGGCGGGCCGCCACGATGGCCCGGCGGGGCGGGCCCGGTCTAGGCCTCGACGGCGTGGTCCTTCAGGACGCCCAGCGGCACGATGGCCAGGGTCTCCTCGTGGGTCGCCTCCAGCACGATGCGGGGCGCCGCGCCGGCGTCCAGCGCCTCCTTCCAGCGCGGCGCGCACAGGCACCAGCGGTCGCCGGGCTTCAGACCCGGAAAGGCGTAGTCCGGAACCGGCGTCGACAGGTCGTTGCCCATCGCCGCGGAGAAGGCCAGGAACTCGGCCGTCATCACCGCGCAGACCGTGTGCAGGCCGGTGTCGTGCGGCCCGGTCTCGCAGCAACCATTGCGGAAGAAGCCGGTGACCGGGTTCAGCGAGCAGCTTTGCAGCTCCCCGCCCAGGACATTCTTCGCATCGGCGTCGTAGCGGGTGGTCATGGCCACATCCTAGTCTAAAACCGGGCCGTCGCCATGCCGAACGAGGCCCCAGGATCGTGATCGTCGCCCGCCCGCGCCGCAGCGCCCTCTACATGCCCGCCGCCAATCCGCGCGCCATGGACAAGGCCCGCACCCTGCCGTGCGACGTGGTGATCCTCGACCTGGAGGACGCGGTCGCCCCCGACGCCAAGGACGAGGCCCGCGCGCTCGCCGTCGAGGCGGTGAAGACGGGCGGCTACGGCCGGCGCGAGGTGGTGATCCGCATCAATGGCCTCGACACCCCCTGGGGCGCCGCCGACCTGCGGGCCGCCGCCGCGGCCGGTCCCGACGCGATCCTCGTGCCCAAGGTCTCCTCGGCCGGCCAGCTCGCGCCCTATGCCGCCGCCCTGCCGCAGGGCGTGCGCCTGTGGGCCATGATCGAGACCTGCGCGGCGCTGTTCGCGCTCGACGCCATCGCCGGGGCGGGCCGTCCGCTGGAAACCTTCGTCTTCGGCGGCAACGACCTCGCCAAGGAAATGCGCTGCCGTCCGGGCGTCGAGCGCGCGCCGCTGCTCGGCGCGCTGGGCCTCATCGTGGCCGCGGCCCGAGCCCATGGGCTCAGCGTGCTGGACGGCGTGTTC
>CAMFIW010000075.1 GCA_945952355.1 uncultured Phenylobacterium sp.
ACGTCATTGTCGTTCCGCATGCCGGCGTCGACCGCGATGCGCTCGTCGGCGATGATGGCCTCGGCGCGCGCTTTCAGGGCATTTGCGGCTTCGGCCTCGCTCGGATCGCGGGCGGCGGCCTCGTCGAAGCTCTGTTCCAAGTTTCGGACGGCCAGTTCAAAGGCCGCCTTGGAGTCACGGGCCGCCTGGCTCGTACCGTCATAGACCAGGACTCTGTACGCTGCATAAGAGGCCGCGCTCAAATCGCGATCGGCCCGATCCAGGGCCAGGGATGCGGGCGCACGATGTTCGACCAGCCCTTGGAACTGGCCGACCATCGACCGACTCTGCGCGAAGTTCAGAATGCTGCACGCTGCGAAGCAGACGGACACGATGGCCAGCCCGAGGGCGATCTTGGCCGAAATCTTCCAGTCATCGAGAAAACGCATGGGGGAGCCTTTGCGGCGTCGACGGGCGCCTTGGCGCGGCGCTCGTCGCCCTTGAACCAGATTCCGCTTAATGACCAGTTATTGAACTCAATCTCTTCTAGTATTCGTGAGATACAATCTCGACGCTTGTCCTCATATGGGACACCATTTTGAGTAATCGACAAAAATCGATCAGCCACACCCTCTCGTTGCGTCTCATTCTCAATTTTAAGTCGGCGCAGGCGCTAGCGATGCGCCAAGACGCGCGACACTCCGGACAGGCACGTCTCGCGTGAATATTTCATTTGTTGCAATTCGGGAGGCGGTCGATCGTCAAATGTGGCGCCGGATCGTGGCGACACGGGATCAGTCCGCCCGCCGGCCCCAGTCGCGGTTGATCGCCAAGGCGCCCAGCGTGCAGGCCGCGCCGGACAGCAGATAGGCGCCGACGGACCAAAGCCCGAAGCGGGTCGCGAGGAACAGGGCGACCAGAGGCGCGAAGCCCGCGCCGATCAGCCAGGCGGAATTGGCGACGATGGCGGCGCCCGTATAACGATGCTGGGGCGCGAAGTTGCTGTTCACCACACCCGAGGACTGACCGAAGGCCAGGCCCAGCAGGGCGAAGCCCACCAGCATATAGAAGGCCTCGCCGACGCCCCCGGCGTTGAGCAGCTGCGGCGCGAAGCCGCTATAGGCGCCGATCAGCACTGCGGAGATTCCGAGCAGAGGCCGACGGCCGACCCGGTCGGCGATCAGGCCTGACGCCAGCACGGCGAGCAGACCCACCACCGCGCCCAGGGCCTCGATGACCAGGAATCGCACGGGGCGCTCGCCGGCGAACAGCGTCACCCACGACAGCGGGAAGACGGTCACGAGATGGAACAGGGCGAAGCTGGCCAGCGGGGCGAAGGCGCCCAGGGCGATGGTCCGCCATTCGGCGAACAGGGTGGCGAACGGCGGCGAGGGCTGTAGCTCGCGGTTCTCGAACAGGCGCTCGAAGTCGGGCGTGGCGACGATCCGCAGGCGCGCGAACAGGGCCACCACATTGATCGCCAGCGCCACGAAGAACGGGTAGCGCCAGCCCCAGCCCAGGAAGTCGGCCGGCGTCAGAATGTAGAGGAAATAGCCAAACAGGGAGGCGGCGACCAGGAGCCCTAGCGGCGCGCCGAGCTGAGGGATCATGGCATACCAGCCACGCCGCTCCGGAGGCGCATTGAGGGACAGCAGCGACGGCAGGCCGTCCCAGGCCCCGCCGAGCGCCGCTCCCTGGGTGAACCGGAACAGGGCCAGCAGTCCCGCGGCCAGTCCGCCCACCTGCTCGTAGCTGGGCAGCAGGGCCATGGCCATGGTCGAGCCGCCGAGCAGAAAGAGTGCGACGGTCAGCTTGACCCCCCGCCCATGCCGCCGATCCAGCGCCGTAAACAGCAGTGTGCCGAAGGGCCGGCCGACAAAGGCCAAGGCGAAGATAGCAAAGCTGTAGAGCGTCCCCGTGACGTGGTCGACATAGGGAAAGACCAGCTTCGGAAAGACCAGAACCGAGGCGATCGCATAGACGAAGAAGTCGAAGAACTCGCTGGTGCGGCCGATGATCACCCCGATGGCGATCTCGCCCGGGGCGACCCGGTGCTCGCGCGCGTTCACGAGACGCGCGTCACGCTCCAGGGGCGTCGAGGTCGATTCAACAGACATGCCGTCCAGGCTCCCGCGGTTCATCCGCCGTTCGCCGCGGTGGCTCGCGCGCGACGGCGCGGCCGCTTCCTGGCGGACAGCCTATGCTCTCTGGGCCGAACCCGCGAGCGGGGGGATTGGGCAAAATGTCCAATGTAGCGCGACCGATGCGCGGCCTAACTCGCACCCCATGCGCGACCTACGCTTTCACGCCGCACGCCTGCGTCTGGCGCCGATCCTTCCGCTCGGCCTTCTCGCTGGCTGCCAGCGAGACGTTTTGAATCCCGCCGGCGACGTCGCGCTGCAGCAGCGCGACCTCATCTACACCGCCACCGGCCTGATGCTGCTGATCATCGTGCCGGTGATGGTGCTGATCGTCGTCTTCGCCTGGCGCTATCGCAGCAGCAATCGGGATGCGACCTACGCCCCGGACTTCGATCACTCCACCGCCTTGGAGTTGGTGATCTGGTCGGTGCCGCTGCTGATCATCATCGCGCTGGGTGCTGTCACCTGGTCGAGCACGCATCTGCTGGACCCCTTCCGCCCGCTCGATCGCATCGCAGCGGGCCGTCCCGTCGACCCGAAGGTCGCGCCGCTGCGGGTCCAGGTCGTGGCGATGGATTGGAAATGGCTGTTCATCTACCCCGATCAGGGCGTGGCGACGGTGAACGACCTGGTGCTTCCGGTCGACCGGCCGGTACGCTTCGACATCACCTCCACCAATATGATGAACACCTTCTACGCGCCCACCTTGGCGGGGATGATCTACGCCATGCCCGGGATGCAGAGTTCTCTGCACGCCGTGCTGAACAAGCCGGGGATCTACGAAGGATTCTCGGCGAACTATAGCGGCTCCGGCTTCACCGACATGCGCTTCCGGCTGCGGGGGGTCGATCAGGTCGAGTTCGACCGCTGGGCCGGCGGCCTGAGACGCGGTGCGCGCCCGCTGACCACGGCGGCCTATGTCGCGCTGGAACGCCCGAGCGAGAAGGTCGCGCCGACCTACTTCTCCCTGCCCGACCGGGGCCTCTTTCCGCGCATCGTCGACCGGTGCGCCGCCCCCGGACAGACCTGCGCCAGCGCGATCATGGCCGCCGATCGCCTAACCGACGGCTGGCTCTCACCCGACGGCGGTCCGCCTCCGCTGTGCAAGACGCCGTCCGAAGTCGGAAAGGACCAGGCGGCCGCCTCGCGACAAGCCGGCCGTCCCCCTGAAGCCCCTGCCGCCGGCCGCGCCGCCAGCACCGTCGCAGGCTGAGCCGCGGAGCCCCCATGTTCGAGCAATCCATCTGGAAGACGGTCTTCGGCCGGCTGACCTGGGAATCGTTCCCGATCCACGAGCCGATCCTGCTCGGCACCTTCATCGTCGTCGCCCTCCTCGGGGCGGCCACGCTCGGCGCCGTGACGTGGTTCCGTCTCTGGGGTTGGCTGTGGCGCGAGTGGTTGACCAGCGTCGACCACAAGAAGATCGGCATCATGTACATGATCCTCGGGATCATCATGCTGCTGCGCGGCTTCGCCGACGCCCTGATGATGCGCGCACAACAGGCCATCGCGTTCGGCGCCAACCAGGGTTACCTGCCCGCGCACCATTACGATCAGATCTTCACCGCCCACGGGACGATCATGATCTTCTTCGTGGCCATCCCGCTGATCGTGGGCCTGGTGAACTATGTCATGCCCCTGCAGATCGGGGCTCGTGACGTCGCCTTTCCCTTCCTCAACAGTCTAAGCTTCTGGCTCACCGTCGCCGGGGCGATCCTGGTGATGATTTCGCTCTTCGTCGGCGAATTTTCCCGCGCCGGGTGGCTGAACTACGTGCCCGTGGCCAATCTCGAGAACAGTCCGGACACCGGGCCGGACTACTATCTCTGGGCGCTGCAGATCGCCGGCGTCGGCACGACCCTGTCGGCCATCAACATGGTCACCACCATCATCAAGATGCGCGCACCGGGCATGTCGATGATGAAGATGCCCGTCTTCTGCTGGACCGCGCTCTGCAGCAACGTGCTCGCGATCGCGATCTTCCCCGTGCTCACGGGCGCCTTCGCCCTGTTGATGCTCGACCGCTACGTGCACACGAACTTCTTCACCAACGACCTTGGTGGCAGCCCGATGATGTACTGGAACCTGGTGTGGATCTGGGGTCACCCGGAGGTCTACGTCCTGGTCCTGCCGGTGTTCGGGATATTCTCCGAGATCACCTCGACCTTCTCAGGCAAGCGGCTGTTCGGCTACTCGTCGATGGTCTACGCGACTGTGGTCATCACGATCCTGTCGTACCTGGTCTGGCTGCACCACTTCTTCACCATGGGGTCCGGCGCCAGCGTCAACTCCTTCTTCGGCATCGCCACCATGGTGATCTCGATCCCGACGGGCGCGAAGATCTTCAACTGGCTCTTCACGATGTACCGGGGCCGCATCCGCTTCGAGCTGCCGATGATGTGGGTCGTGGCCTTCATGCTCACCTTCGTGGTGGGCGGGATGACGGGTGTCCTGCTGGCGGTGCCGCCGGCCGACTTCGTGCTGCACAATTCGCTGTTCCTCGTCGCGCACTTCCACAACGTGATCATTGGCGGCGTGGTGTTCGGCCTCTTCGCGGGGATGACCTACTGGTTCCCGAAGGCGTTCGGCTTCAAGCTGGACCCCTTCTGGGGGAAGGTATCCTTCTGGGGCTGGGTGATCGGATACTGGGTCGCCTGGACACCGATCTATGTCGTGGGCCTGATGGGTACGACCCGGCGCGTCCGCCACTTCGACGATCCGACCCTGCAGCCCTGGTTCATGGTCGCGGCCATCGGCGCCGTCATCATCCTGGTCGGGATTCTGGCCTTCGTCATCCAGATCGCGGTGAGCATCAAGAACCGCGACAAGCTACGGGTGACCGGCGATCCCTGGGATGGCCGCACCCTGGAGTGGGCCATCCCCTCCCCGCCCCCGAGCTACAACTTCGCGTTCACGCCGGTCGTCCACGACCTGGATGCCTGGGACGACATGAAGGCGAGGGGCGCCCGAGCGCCTGCAGGCGGCTTCAAGGCCATCCATATGCCCCGCAACACGGGCGCCGGGGTCATCATGTCGGCTATCGCCCTCGTGCTCGGCTTCGCCATGATCTGGTACATGTGGTGGCTGGCGGCGCTGAGCCTCGCGGTGCTGCTCATCTACTCCATCGCCCACACCTTCAACTACGACCGCGACTTCTTCATCCCGGCCGACGACGTCGCCCGAGAAGAGCAAGCGCGGCTGGCCGGCGGAGAGGCCTGACATGGCGAACGCGCACCCTATCTCCGAACCCTCTCCCGCCTCGGCCTTCTACGTGACCGAGGAGGAGCATCACGGCTCGGGCGGCGGAACCCTGCTGGGGTTCTGGATCTATCTGATGAGCGACGCGCTCATCTTCGCCACCCTCTTCGCCACCTATGGCGTAGTATCGACCAACTATGCCGGAGGGCCGGGGCCGCGCCAGTTGTTCGAACTGCCCCTGGTGGCGGTCAACACGGCGATGCTGCTGCTTTCATCGATCACCTACGGCATGGCCATGATCGACATGGAAGCCGGCCGGAAGCGGGCGACACAGATCTGGCTGGCGATCACCGCGCTATTCGGCGCCGCCTTCATCGCGATAGAGCTCTACGAGTTCTCCAACCTGATCGCCGAGGGCGCGACGCCCCAGCGCAGCGCCTTCCTATCCGCCTTTTTCACCCTGGTCGGCACTCACGGCCTCCACGTCACCTTCGGCCTGATCTGGATCGCGGTGATGCTCGTCCAGGTCGCCCAGCGCGGTCTCGTGCCGGAGAACCGCCGCCGACTGGTCTGCCTGGGGATGTTCTGGCACCTGCTCGACGTCGTCTGGATCGGCGTCTTCACCTTCGTCTACCTGCTGGGAGCGCTGAGATGAGTCCGACCGACGCCCATGCTCACGGCCACGGCCACGGCTCCAGTAGGGGCTACCTGATCGGCTTTGGCCTCTCGGCCCTGCTGACCGCCGTCCCCTTCTGGCTGGTCATGACCGGCGCACTGGGCAGCGTGCAGGCGACGGCCCTCTGGGTGGTCGGCCTCGCGTTCGTCCAGATCGTCGTGCACACGCTCTTCTTCCTACACGTCAACACGCGCGCCGAAGGCGGCTGGACGCTGCTGGCGCTGATCTTCACCGTCGTCATCGTCGCCATCGTGATCAGCGGCTCGCTTTGGATCATGTACCATCTGAACGCCAACATGATGCACATGGGATCCGGCGGCCCGCCGGCCGGTTCCTGATCCGGCGCCTGTTCGCTGCTGCGCTGGTCGTCCTGGCGCTGGCCTTCACCGCGCTCGGCGTCTGGCAGATCGAGCGGCGGGCCTGGAAACTGCGCCTGATAGAGCAGGTCGAGGCGCGCATCCACGCCCCACCGACCCCGTTGTCGGCGACGGCGCACATGGGCCCTTGGGACGCCTATAGACGCGTCGTCGTGCAAGGCGTTCTGGACTCCAGCCAGGAAACGCTCGTTCAGGCAGTGACCGAACGCGGACCTGGCTGGTGGGTCATGACGCCCCTGCGCACCTCAGACGGGACAATCCTCGTCAATCGCGGCTTCGTGCCGCCGGAACGGCGCGCTCCGGCGACGAGACCACCACCCCCGCCGGACCGGGTCGTGACCATCGTAGGCCTGTTGCGGGCGAGCGAACCCCACGGGGCCTTCCTGCGATCCAACGACCCCGCCGACGATCGTTGGTACTCGCGGGACGTAGCAGCCATCGCCGAGGCCCGGGGCCTCGGTCGCGTCGCGCCGATGTTCGTCGACGCGGAAATCCAGGCGGACCCCGAATCCTATCCCGTCGGGGGGCTGACCGTGATCAAGTTCCGCAACGCCCACCTCAGCTACGCCTTGACCTGGTTCGGCCTGGCGGGACTCTCGCTATTCGGACTCGTGATCGTCCTGCGCGCGAAGGGCTCCGCAGATGGATAAGCCGCTCCTGGCGCTGACCTTGCGCCCGCCCGATCCGTCCGGCCCGTCGGCCGAGAGCACGGTCAGCGACAACCTGCGCCAGCTGATCCAGTTGCGGTGGGTCGCCGTGTTCGGCCAACTGGTCGCGATCCTGGCCGTCCACTACGGACTTGGCATCGAATTGCCGCTTGCCCCCATGCTCGGCGTCGTCGCCACGCTCGCGCTGGCGAACTTCGCCGCGGCCCTTTGGCTCGCCAACCTGCGTGTGACCAATCGCGAGATCATGCTCGCCCTGCTGTTCGACACGGCGGCCCTGAGCGTGCAGCTCTACTTCAGCGGGGGCGCGACCAATCCCTTCATCTCTCTGTTTCTGCTGCAGGTCGTTCTCGGCGCCATACTGCTTCCGCTGCATTGGGTCTGGGCGCTCGTGGCGGCGTCCAGCCTCAGCTATGCTGGCCTGACGGTCTTTCGACGCCCTCTGACCTATCCCTCCGGCCTGCTGCGCGAGAGCGTGGATCTCTATACCCTCGGCGCGGGACTCTGCTTCGCCTTGATGGGCGCGCTCCTGACGCTGTTCATCACCCGTATCAGCCGCAACCTTCTCGCCCGTGACGCCTATCTGGCCGACCTGCGCCGCCAGGCGGCGGAAGAGGACGGCATCGTCCGCATGGGCCTGTTCGCCTCGAGCGCCGCCCACGAACTCGGAACCCCACTCGCGTCGCTTTCGGTGATCCTGAACGACTGGCGCCGCATTCCCGCCATCGCTCGCGATCCCGTCCTGTCGGAAGAGCGCGCATTGATGGAAGCGGAGGTGCTCCGCTGCAAGACCATCGTCACTCAAATCCTGGACTCGGCCGGCGAACCTCGCGGCGAGGCCATGGCCAGCGTCAGCGCCGAAGCGTTCTTCCACGAGCTGCTGGCGGCTTGGCGCCCGACCCACCCTCGGGTCGACGCCGCCTTCGCGTGCGACGTGGCCGACGGCGCCGCCCTGATCGCCAGTCCGGCGCTTCGCCAGGCGATCTGGAACCTGCTCGACAACGCCGCGGAAGCCTCGCCGCAACGCCTGGACCTGCGGGCGCGCCTCGACCGCTCAGGCTTGATGATCGCTGTCCTCGACGAAGGCCCCGGTTTTCCGGCGGAACTGCTGGCCGAGGTCGGTCGCCCCCTTCAGTCGGCCAAGGGCGCGGGCCATGGCATGGGCCTGTTCCTTGCGGCGAGCGTCGCCCGCAAGCTCGGCGGCCGCCTCGAAGCCTCCAATCGCTTGCGCGGCGGGGCGGAGGTCCAGCTCATCCTTCCGCTCGCAGCCCATGTGAGGCCGACCTGATGACCGAGCCTCGCCTGCTGATCGTCGAGGACGACGCCTCGTTCGCGCGCACGCTGCAACGCTCCTTCGAACGGCGGGGATACCGGGTTTGGGCGGTGCGCGACCATGAGGCGATGGAGAAGCTCCTACCCCAGATTTCGCCCCAGTACGCCGTTGTCGACCTCAAGCTCGAAAACAGCTCGGGCCTAAAGTGCGTCGACCGACTGCACAGCCACGCCCCCGAGATGAAAATCGTGGTCCTCACCGGCTTCGCCAGCATCGCCACCGCCGTGGAGGCGATGAAGCTGGGCGCGTGCCACTACTTGGCGAAGCCGTCCAATAGCGACGACATCGAGGCCGCCTTCGGCAAGAGCGTGGGCGACGCCGACGTGGCGATCGTCGGCCGGCCAACGTCACTGAAGACCCTGGAGTGGGAGCGCATCAACGAGATGCTGGCCGAGACCGATTTCAATATCTCGGAGACCGCGAGGCGGCTGGGCATGCACCGCCGGACCTTAGCGCGCAAGCTGGCCAAGCGCCACGTCAAATAGGGCGCGCCCTGCTAGCCGCCCATCAGGCTCTCAAACATGGCCGCGCCGCGATCG
>CAMFIW010000076.1 GCA_945952355.1 uncultured Phenylobacterium sp.
GCCCTGCCCAGCTTGCTCGCCCTCGACATCGCCCGCTCCGGCTCGATCGAGAACGCCCGCACCCTGTTCTGCGGCACCTTCTCCAAGACCATCTCGCCCGCCCTGCGCCTGGGCTGGGTCTGCGGTCCGAAGGCGGTGATCGAGAAGCTGGTCCTGCTCAAGCAGGGCAGCGACCTGCACGTCTCCACCATCAACCAGATGGTCGGCTGGCGCGCGGTCTCCGAGGGCTACGACCAGCATCTCTCGCGCCTGCGCAACGCCTATGGCGCCAAGGCCCAGGCCACCCTCGACGCCCTGGCCCGCCACATGCCGGAAGGAGTGACCTGGTCGAAGCCGGAGGGCGGCATGTTCGTCTGGGTGCGGCTGCCGGAAGGCCTGGACGGCAAGGATCTCCTGGCCCGCGCCATCGAGCAGGAACGCGTGGCCTTCGTGCCGGGCGGGCCGTTCTTCGCCGAGGTCCCGGCCGACAACGCGATCCGGCTCAGCTATTCCCTGCCGACCGCCGAACAGATTGACGACGGCGTCGCCCGCATCGCCCGCCTGCTGCGGCGCAGCCTTCAGGCCGTGCCGTAGGCGTCCCGCTCCAGGGCCTTGAACAGGCCGAGCACCTCGGGATCGCCGAACGGCAGGAGCTGAGTCATCAGCACCCCGCCCTTCCCGGCGGTCGGATCGGCCCAGTAGTAGGTGTTGGCGAGCCCGGCCCAGGCCAGGCTGCCGGCCGAGCGGCCCTCCGGCGTCGGGTCCGGATTGACCAGCGTCGCCAGCCCATGGCCGGTCGCCATGCCGGGATAGGGGTCGAAGTCGTTGGTCAGCATCGGATTGGCCGAGGTCCAGGCGCCCGCGCGATGCTGGCCCGTTTGGATCTGCGACAGGCCGCGAACCGTCGCCTCGGACAGCACGCGCTGACCCTCCAGCGCACCGCCGCCCAGCAGCATGCGCAGGAAGCGTCCGTAATCGCGCACCGTGCTGTAGAGCCCGCCGCCGCCGGACAGCACTTCCGGATTGGGCGGCATGCCGAACGGGATCGCCGCCAGCGGCCCGTCGGGCGTCCGCACATGGACGCTGGCCTTGCGCGCCTCGCGGCCGGCATCCAGCGCGAAGTCGGTGTCGGTCATGCCCAACGGCCCGAACAGGTTCTCGCGCAGATAGGCGTCCAGCCGCTGGCCGCTGGCCGCCTCCACCGCGATCCCGGCCCAGTCGATGCCGATACCGTAGATCCAGCCGGTCCCCGGATCGAAGGCGAGCGGTTGGCGATGCGCGGCGCGGGTCCCGGCGTTCGGGTCGAAGCCGCTGGCCGCGAAATGGGCCTGCAGCGCCGGATGGGTGAAGTTGTACGCGAAGCCCGCCATGTGGGTCAGGAGGTGGCGCAGGGTCACCGCGCCCTTGGCCGGACGCAGGATCGGCTTGCCGTCGGCGTCCACGCCCTCCAGGACCTCCAGGCCCTTGAGGTCCGGCAGCAGATCGGAGAGGTCGCCGTCCAGGCTGAGCTTGCCCCGCTCCACCAGCTGCAGGGCCGCCACCGAGGCCACCGCCTTGGTCATCGACGCGATCCAGAACACCGTATCCGGCGTCATGGCCTCGGCGCCGCCGGCCTGGCGCAGGCCCGCCGAGTGCTCGTAGGCGACGCCGTCGCGGTCGACCGTCAGCGCCACGCCGCCGGCGATCCGACCATCGGCGATCGCCTGGCCGAGCGCGGCCTCGAACCTGGAATACATCGCCATCTCCGTGGCTTCAGAGGCCGAGCACCATCTTGGCCATGATGTTGTGCTGGATCTCGTTGGACCCGGCATAGATCGAGGTCTTGCGGTAGTTGAGGTACATCGGCGCCACGGTCGCCGCGTAGTCCGGCCCCGCTCGCGGCTCGTTGCGCTCGCCGCGGATCTCGGCCCAGGTGTCGCGCACGAAGGGCTGGCCGTAGACGCCCGCCGCCTCCAGCGCCAACTCCGTCACCGCCTGCTGCGCCTGGCTGCCTTCCAGCTTCAGCATGGAGGACGCCGCCCCCATCGCCTCGCCGGTCGTCCGCGACGCGAACATCCGCAGCTCGGTGGCGTTCAGCACGTCGATCTTGATCTGCATCTGCGCCAGCTTCTTGCGGAAGTCGGGGTCGTCCATCATCCGTCCACCGCCGTCGGCCCGCTCGACCGAGGCGATTTTCTTCACCTTTTCCAACATGTTGGTCAGACCGGCGGCATAGGGATTGCCCCGTTCGAACTGCAGCAGGTACTTGGCGTAGGTCCAGCCCTGGTTCTCCTCGCCGATGCGGTTCGAGACCGGCACCCGCACGTTGTCGAAGAACACCTGGTTGATCTCCTGGTCGCCCACCGGGGGCCCGTCCAGGGTCGGCAGCGGCACGATCTCGATGCCCGGCGTCTTCATATCCAGCAGCAGGAAGCTGATCCCCATCTGCTTGATCGGCTCGACGCTGGTCCGCACCAGGCAGAACATCCAATCCGCCCATTGGGCATAGGTGGTCCAGATTTTTGAGCCGCTCAGGACATAGTGGTCGCCATCCCGCTCCGCCTTCAGCGACAGGGAGGCGAGGTCCGACCCGGACCCTGGCTCGGAATAGCCCTGGCACCACCAGACGTCGGTCGACAGGATCTTCGGCAGGTGCTGGGCCTTCTGCTCCGGCGTGCCGAAGGCCATGACCACGGGCGCGCACATGCGCAGGCCCATGTTCGAGGTGTCGGGCGCGCCGGCCAGGGCCATCTCCATGTCGAAGATGTACTTCTGGGCGTGGCTCCAGCCCGTCCCGCCGTATTCGACGGGCCAGTCGGGCGCGATCCAACCCTTCTCGCCCAGCTTCTTCAGCCAGCGGACCGTGCCCGCCTTGTCGATGTGATGGTTCTTCGACTGGGCCGCCCGGGCCCGCATGTCGTCGTCGAAGGCGTCTGCGATGAAGGCCCGGACCTCGTCGCGGAAGGCGAGGTCCTCTGCGCTGAAGTCCAGGTCCATGGCTGCCGTGCTCCGATCAGACGCCGTCGAGGTATTCGATCTCGGGACGGCCGCCCATGCAGGGCCCCATCTTGGCGCCCGCGGCCTTGAAGTAGTCGGTCTGGCCGTGGGCGGCGAGCGCGTCCTGGTCCTTGTACAGCTCCAGCACCTTGTAGATCTGGCCGTCGGTGCGGCTCTTGGTCAGCTGGTAGGCCAGGTTGCCCGGCTCGTTGGCCCGCACCTGCTTGGCCAGGTCCGTGAAGATGGCCTCGAACTCCGCGTTCTTGCCCTCGGCGACTTTCAGGGTCGCGATCACGCCGATCATAGTTCCTCTCCCAACGCTTGTTTGAACCGCGACGGTAGAGGCGCGAACGGGCGCGGGCAAGGGTGATCGGCGATCAGTTTCGGTTCCCGCGGCGTCAGGCTCGGGCCCGCGCGCGGCGCCTAGGGCCTGTCGTTCCAGCCGTAGGCCACCCAGTGGTGGCCGCCCAGGTGGCGGGCTTCGATCACGCCGTCGTCGCGGCGCGCATTCACGGTCCGCTTGGCGCGCAGCGCCAAGCCCGCGAGGCCGAGGAGGGCGGACGACATCACAGCGATCACCACGACCGTGGCGGCGGCGAACAGGGCCAGGACCGCGCCGATCGCAACGGCGGCCGTTGTGGCCAACAGGCCTCCCAGCATCGCGATACTGCGCAGGGCGGAACCGTGCTTGCGGGCGAAATCCCTGACCATGGCGTCCTCGACCGATCCTCCTTCTGGAGGCGTGAACGGATATTTCAGCCGGGCGATCCCGCCCGTCAACTCAGTACAACCTCAAAAGGTGGCGATTGCGCGTCATGCCGCGCCTTCGAGCGACAGGCCGCGCCGCTCGCGCATGATCGCGTCAAAGGCCGCATTGATCGCCGCCGCCTTGGCCTCGGCCACCTCGATGAATTCGTCCGGAAGTCCCCGCGCACGGGCCCGGTCGGGGTGCGCCTCGGAGAGCTGCGCCTTCCAGACCGCCCGCAGGGTCTCGTCCGACGCGTCGTGCGGCACGGCCAGGATGGCGTAGGGATCGTCCGCCGAAAGTCCCAGATGGGTGGCCTTCAGCCGACGGAACACCAGGGGCGAGAAGCCGAACAGCTCGGAGACGGTCTCCAGATAGATCAGCTCGTCCTCGGTCACCGCGCCATCGGCGCCGGCGATATGGAACAACCCGTCCAGCACGTCCTCGAGCAAGGTCGGGCAGTTGCGATAGCGCTTGGCCAGTCGCTTGGCGTAGCTTTCGAACCCGTGGGTCGTCTGGCGCGCCAGATCGTAGAGCCGGTGGACATTGCGCTCCGACGCCGCGTCGTGCGGGAAAACCTGGGCGAAAGCCTCGAACTCGTCGACATGGACGCGCCCATCGGCCTTGGCCAGTTTCGCGCCCAGCGCGGTGACCGCGGTCGAGAAGGCGGGGTCCTCGCCCGGAGGCCCGGGAGGACAGTCGCAATTCTCGCAGCCATCCGGGCGACGGACGGCCAGACCAGCAATGTTGCGCCAGAAGCTCATGGGAGTATGCGAAGCATAGTCGGGCGAGGGCCGCCCTGACAACGAATAGAACAGCTCGGGAACGTTAAGTTTTGGACAGGACTTGGAGCTTCTGGATCGACCGCGGCGGCACTTTCACCGACGTGATCGGCAAGGCGTCGGACGGCGAAGAGGTCTCCCTCAAGCTGCTCTCCGCCTCTCCGGCCTATCCGGACGCCGCCGTGGAGGCCATGCGCCGGGTCCTGGGCGCGCAGCCCGGCGCCCCCTTCCCGGCCGCCCGTGTCGAGGCGATCAAGATGGGCACCACGGTCGCCACCAACGCGCTCCTGGAACGCCGCGGCGCCAAGACCCTGTTCGTCGCCACCGAAGGCTTCGCCGACGCCCTGGTGATCGGAGACCAGGCCCGGCCCGACCTCTTCGCCCTCGATATCGAGCGGCCAGCCCCTCTCTATTCGGCCGTGGTCGAGGCCCCCGAGCGGCTCGCCGCCGACGGCGCCGTCGTCCGCCCGCTGGACGAGGCCGCCCTGCGCGCGCGGCTGCAGGCGGCCAAGGCGGAGGGCTACCAGTCGGTCGCCATCGCCTTCCTGCACGCCGACCTGAACCCGGCCCACGAACTGGCGGCGGGGCGGATCGCCCAAGACCTAGGCTTCCCCTTCGTGGCGCTCAGCCATGACGTCTCGCCCCTGCCCCGCTTCGTGCCCCGCGCCGAGACCACCGTGGCCGACGCCTATCTGACCCCGATCCTGCGCGCCTACGTCGAGCGGGTGGCGAAGGCGGTCGAGGGCGCGCCGCTGTTCTTCATGACCTCGGCCGGCGGCCTCGCCCACGCCGAGACCTTCCGCGGTCGCGACGCCGTGGTCTCCGGCCCGGCCGGGGGCGTGGTCGGCGTCGCCCGCACCGCCGCCCAGGCCGCCGCGCCCGCCGTGCTCGGCTTCGACATGGGCGGCACCTCCACCGATGTCTGCCGCTATGCCGGCGTCCTGGAACGCCGCGACACCGCCCGCATCGCCGGGGTGAAGCTGCGCAGCCCCATGCTCGACGTCGAGACCGTCGCGGCCGGCGGCGGCTCGATCCTCAGCTTCGACGGCTTCCGCGCGCGCTCGGGTCCGGAGAGCGCCGGCGCCGATCCCGGCCCGGCCGCCTATGGCCGCGGCGGCCCGGCCACGGTCACCGACGCCAACCTCGTGCTGGGCCGTCTCGACACGCGGTTCTTCCCGTCGATCTTCGGACCCAAGGCCGACGCGCCGCTCGACCTCGCCGCCGCCCGCGCCCGCCTCTCGGAACTCGCCGAGGCCATGGGCGCGCCGAGTCTGGAAGCCGCCGCCGAGGGCTTCGTCGCCGTCGCCGTCGAGCAGACCGCTCAGGCCGTGCGCCGCATCTCCACCGAGCGCGGCTTCGACCCGCGCGATCACGCCCTGGTCGCCTTTGGCGGCGCGGCCGGTCAGGTCGCCTGCCAGGCGGCCGAGGCGCTCGGCGTCGATCAGGTGCTCTGCCCGCTCTACGGCAGCGTGCTGTCGGCCTGGGGCATCGGCCAGGCCGAGGTCGTGGCCCTGCGCCAGGCCGGACTGGAGGCGCCGCTGACCCCCGAGGGCCTGGTCCGCGCCGAGGCCCTGCTCGCCGAGGTCGAGACCTCCGCCCGCGCCGCCCTCGCCGACCAGGGGGCCGCCGAAGGCGCGGTCCGCCGCACCCTTCGCCTGCGCTATGACGGCGCCGACGCCGAACTCCCGGTCCCGCTCTCCCCCCTCGCCGAGGCCAAGGCCGCGTTCGAAGCCGCCCACCGACGCCTGTTCGGCTTCATCGAGCCGGAGCGGCCGATCATCGTCGCCAGCGTTGAGGCCGAGGCCCATTCTACCGCTCACGCCCGCGAAGGCGGACACCGGGGTGTTCTGTCCGAAGGCGTCGCACAATCCGAAAAGAGCCCGGCGCCCCGCCTTCGCGGGGATGAGCGGATCGCGATGTTCGCCCACGGCGCCCATCATGACGCCCCCATCGTCGCCGCCGAGAGCCTCACCACCCTCGAAGGCCCGGCCCTGATCGTGCGCGGCGACACCCAGATCGCGCTCGCGCCCGGCTGGCGCGCCCAGGCCGAAGGCGAAGGCCTGATCCGCCTCGTCCGCTCCGGCGCGGCCCGCAGCCACACGATCGCCCTCGACAAGCCCGACCCCGTCACCCTCGAACTGTTCAACCGCCGCTTCATGGGCGTGGCCGAGGCCATGGGCGCGGCCCTGGAGCGCACCGCCCATTCGGTGAACATCAAGGAGCGGCTCGACTTCTCCTGCGCCCTGTTCGACACCGACGGCGGCCTGGTCGCCAACGCCCCGCACATGCCGGTCCACCTGGGCTCGATGGGCGCCAGCGTCCGCGCCGTTCGCGACCGCCACCCGGACCTGCGCCCCGGCGACGCCTTCGCGCTCAACAACCCCTATGCGGGCGGCACCCACCTGCCCGACATCACCGTCGTCATGCCGGTGTTCATGGACGGCGCGACCCGACCCGACTTCTACGTCGCCGCCCGCGGCCACCACGCCGATGTCGGTGGCATCCAGCCCGGCTCCATGCCGCCCTTCTCCCACACGATCGACGAGGAGGGCGTCATGCTCGACGCCCTGCCGATCATGAAGGACGCCCGTTTCCTGGAAACCGAGACCCGCGCCGCCCTGGCCTCGGGCCGCTGGCCGAGCCGCGCGCCGGGCCGGAACGTCGCCGACCTCAAGGCCCAGATCGCCGCTTGCCAGGCCGGCGCCATCGCTGTCTCCGACATGATCTCGACCTATGGCTCGCAGGTCGTCGCCCGCTACATGGGCTTCGTCCAGGAGAACGCCGCCCAGGCGGTGCGCCGCGCGGTCGGCAAGCTGAAGGACGGCCAGGGCCGCGCCCCGATGGACGGCGGCGGCGAGATCGTGGTGGCCACCACGGTCGACGCCGCCCGCGGCGAGGCGGTCCTCGACTTCACCGCCAGCGCCGATCAGCTCGGCTCCAACTTCAACGCGCCGTCGGCCATCGTCGACGCGGCCGCCCTCTATGTCTTCCGCACCCTGGTCGACGACGACATCCCGCTGAACGCCGGCTGCCTGAAGCCGCTGCGGATCCTGACCCGCCCCGGCTCCATGCTGGCCCCCGCCGCGCCCGCCGCCGTGGTCGCGGGCAATGTCGAGACCAGCCAGCACGTGGTCGACGCGCTCTATGCGGCCCTGGGCGTCATGGCCAACGGCCAGGGCACCATGAACAACTTCACCTTCGGCGACGACCAGCGGCAGTACTACGAGACCATCTGCGGCGGGGCCGGGGCGACGGCCAACCGCGCCGGAACCTCGGCGGTCCACACCCACATGACCAATTCGCGCCTCACCGACCCGGAGATCCTGGAGCGCCGCTTCCCGGTGCGGGTCGAGGCCTTCGGCGCGCGGGCCGGCTCCGGCGGCGTGGGCGCGCACCGCGGCGGCGACGGCGCGCGGCGGCGCATCCGCTTCCTGGCCCCCATGGAGGCGGCCCTGCTTTCCTCGCGCCGGGACCACGCGCCCCAGGGCCTGGCCGGCGGCGGGCCGGGCCTCCCCGGGCGGCAACGCTTGATCGCCGCCTCCGGCGCGGTAAAGGAGCTTCCCGGCTGTTTCTCGGTGGACGTCCAGCCCGGCGACGTCATCGAGATCGAGACCCCCGGGGGCGGGGGCTTCGGCGCCGCCACGTGACCGCCGGATTTCGAAAGTAGAGCTTCCGACATGCCCGCCCTGATGATCGCCCTGGCGCTGCTGGCCGCCCAGGACACCACCATTGCCCCGCCCCCACCCGAGCCGGTGACCCAGGCGCCGGCGCCGTCCGACGCCGCCCCTTCCGCCGAACCCGCCGCGCCCGCCGCGCCCGCCACGGAAGCCAAGGCCGAGCAGGCGGCCGAGGCCAAGCCCGAGGAGGCGCCTTTCCCGCCAGGCGCTCCGCGCGACGATTATGGCTTCGTCGGCTGGTGCTACGGCGCGCTGGCCGGCTATCTCGACCTGCACGACCGGGTCATGCCAGAGGTCACCCGCATCGAGGGCGCCTATCGCCGGCCGGGCTCGAACCTGGCCGAGGACCTCAAGACCTATGACGACATGCAGAAGACCAGCCGGGCCAACATGAAGCTGTTCGCCCGCGCGATCGAGGCCGCGGAGAAGGCCAGCCTGCAACCGATCAGCCAGCGAGGCGCCGCGGCGATTCAGAAAGGCCGCGGGGCCTGGGCCGGCGCGGCGAGTCTGCCCACCCGCACGGTCGCCCAGCAGTGGATGGGATGGGCGCTGCCGGCCCGCTGCACGACCACCGCGACGGCCCTGGAGCAACGCGCCAAGCTGATGGGCGCGACCTTCAAGGCCAACGAGGCGCCGCCCGAACCCGAGGCCGCCGACGCCTCGCCGCCCGCCGCGGATCCCGCGTCGACGACAGCTTCCGCC
>CAMFIW010000077.1 GCA_945952355.1 uncultured Phenylobacterium sp.
TCGCCGCCTGCTGCTCCGTGCGACGCGACAGGTCGTCCGACGCCTGCGAAATCTCATCCGAACCGGCGCTCAGGCTGCCGGTCGAGGCGGAGATGGCGCCCATCGCCTCCTGGATGGAGTCGATGGCGCCGTTCAGGTCGTCCTTGATCACGCCATAGGCGCCGGCGAAATGGGCGTCGATCCGCGTGGTCAGGTCTCCGCCCGACAGCTTGCGAAGGCTGGCGGCGAGGGCCTCGACGACGGAGTTCTGTTCCTCCGCTGCGCGCTCGGCTTCTTCCCGGGCGCGCTCGTACTCGGTCCGCACGGATTCGGTGATGTCGGTGGCGAACTTGATCACCTTCCACGGCTTGCCGTGGACGTCGAACACCGGGTTGTAGGAGGCGAGAATCCACACCTCCCTGCCGCCCTTGCCGATCCTGCGGAACTTCGCGGCGACGAACTCGCCCCGGTTCAGTGTGCGCCAGAAGTTGCGATATTCCTCGCTCGCCGCCTCCACCGGGTCGACGAACATGCTGTGATGCCGACCTTCGATCTCCGAGGCCGAGTAGCCCATCGCGCCGAGGAAGTTCGCATTCGCCGTGATGATCGTACCGTCGAGCTGGAATTCGATCACGGCCTGCGACTTCATCATCGCGTCGACCTTGCCCCTGAGCTCGCGCAGGTCTTCCGCCTCGCGCGCCTTACGCATCTTGTCCCGTCCGAACATGGCCTGGTCCCTCCCCCCGGGAGCCCGCTAGCGGCGCCGGTCCGAGTGGAGGCGACCACCGATGATGACCAATGGTTGAGCTCTTCAGGCTGAACAAACGGTTAAAGTTCGAATTTCACGGCCAGTTATTCGATGTATTCGCGACAATCTATTCTCTGCAGATCGTCAATTTTACGCGTAATCCGTATTATACGTAGCTATCGATATCGAATTACTCGCTATCCGGGACCTGAGCTGAGGCGTCGAGAACTCGACATGGGCCGGCCGGCGCCGGCGGCGGTGGGGGCGTCTAAGTCCAGCCCGAGCACCGACTTGATGGGGTCCGCGTAGGTCAGCTTTCCGCGCGCGCCGCGGCCTCCCAGGTCAGGAACTCCGGCGTCCCGAGCAGCCGCTCGGCATAGGCCGCCGCCGCCCCGCCGTCGCCGTGAGCGGCCAGATTGACTTCATAGGTGCGGAAGCGGCTGGCGACCGGCGTGTAGAACGCGTCGGCGATCGACCATTCGCCCACCAGGAATGGCCCGCCGAAACGCGCCAGCAGTTCGGTCCAGAGTCCCACGATCCTCCGGACGTTCTTCGCCGTGGGTTCGCTCAACAGCCGACGCTCGGGTTCGATATCCAGCGCCATCGGGCACTCGGCGCGCAGAGCGGCGAATCCGGCGTGCATCTCGGCCGCGGCGGAGCGGCCGAGTGCGCGCGCCGCCGGATCGTCCGGCCAGAGCTTCGCCGCGGGAAACGCTTCGTGCAGGTATTCGCAGATGGCCAGCGAGTCGACGATCGTCAGGCCGCCGTCGGTCTTCAGCGCCGGCACCAGGCCCGACGGCGAGTGCGGCAGGATTTCCGCCGTCGTCATGTCGTTCTCCTGGCGCAAGGTGATCAAGGTCTCGACGAACGGAACGCCGGCCCGCTTGGCCACGAGCCAGGGCCGCATCGACCAGGTCGACCACTTTCGGGTCCCGATCACCATTTCCATCGCCGCCTCCTCGAAATGCGCGCCCGCGCTATTGGCCGGAACGCCGGGCCACCGTCCAGGGGCGGACGCGGAAAAGTCAGAGCCGATCGCACCGAGGGCCGAAGAATCGATCCGCCCGGCGACTTTCGATTGGATCAACTCGAAGCCGCCGTGATCTAGTGGGGCCAACGATCAAGAATCCGAGGAAACGTTCAATGACCGAGGCGACCGCCCCGGCCCCGCGTGGCGCCACCATTTCGGAAGGGACGCCCGCCACGGTCCCCCTGGTCTCGGCGGCCTATCGCCGCTACGCGCTGGTGATCCTGTTACTGGTCTACACGGTCAACTTCCTGGATCGTCAGGTGGTCACGATCCTGGCCGAGCCGATCAAGAACGACCTCGGGATCAAGGACTGGCAGATCGGCCTGATGACCGGTTTCGCCTTCGCCCTCTTCTACACCGTGCTGGGCCTGCCAATCGCGCGCCTGGCCGAGAGCTTCAACCGGGTGTGGATCATCGGCGGCTCCCTGACCGTCTGGAGCGGTTTCACAATCCTCTGCGGCCAGGCCCAGAACTTTCTGCAACTGGTGGGGGCGAGGATCGGGGTCGGTATCGGCGAGGCGGGTTGCACGCCCACCTCTCACTCCCTGATCGCCGACTATGTCCCGCGGGAGAAGCGCGCCTCCGCTCTCGCATTCTTCTCCATCGGCACACCCTTGGGCGGCCTGATCGGTCTGGCGATGGGCGGTGTGATAGCGGACCTGTACGGCTGGCGTACGGCCTTCCTCCTGGCCGGCCTACCCGGCCTCGTGCTCACCGTCGTCGTCATGACGACACTGCGCGAGCCGCGGCGGATGCTGGCGCGCGACGCCCAGGCCCACGCGCCCGGCAAGGGCCACTTCGGCGCCACGCTCAAATATCTGGCCGGCCGGCGTACGTTTTGGCTGATCGCCTTCGCGGCCGCCATCAAGGCCTTCATCGGTTACGGCCATGCGCCCTTCACCGCCTCGTTCTTCTTTCGCAACCATGCCGAGGAAGTGGCGCACCTCGCCGGCCTCTTCGGGCTGAAATCCGCCGGGTTCATGGGTCTCGCCCTGGGGATCATGGGCGGCACCGCGGGCATCGTCTCGAGCTGGCTTGGCGGCTGGCTGGCCGATCTCGCCGCCAAGCGTGACCTGCGCGCCTATATGAGCGTGCCGGCGATCGCTTCGCTCATCTCGCCCGCGATCTACGTGGTGGCCCTGTTGAGCGAGAGCGTCCTGCTGGCGCTCGGCCTGATGGTGATCCAGGGGCTTCTCGGATCGCTGTGGTACGGTCCCGTCTATTCGTCGGGCCAGGGACTCGTGCCCCCGCACATGCGCGCTACGGCCGCGTCGATCCTGCTGTTCGTGATCAACATGATCGGGTTGGGCCTCGGCCCGCTCGCGGTCGGCATCCTCTCGGACGTCCTGGCCGGCCCAGTCGGCCTGGGCAGCGGCGACGGCGTGCGCTGGGCGCTGATCGTGTCCTCGATGCTGGGTCTCGGCGCCTGCGCCCTCTTCTGGATGGCCCGCAAATCCATCCGCGAAGAGATGGTCAGCTAGACCGCGGCGGCGACCCGGCGGAGCAGGCCCCGCATCCAGGCGATGCCGGGGTCGGCCAGCCGGTCGGCGAGATAAAGCATCTCCAGGGTCACCTGCGGCGACTCATAGGGGGGTTCGACCACGCGCATCACCCCGCTCTGGGTCGACAGCGCGGCCAGGCGCCGGGGAATCAGGGCGGCCATGTCCGAACGCCGGATGACGCCCATGGCGGAATAGGTGTCCGGAACGGTCACCCCCACCGTCCGCCGCAGCCCGCGTCGCTCCAGCTCCGCCTCGAACGCGCCGAAGTCCTCCCAGCTCGCGCGCATGGTAAGGCCGTCGGGGTCGACGATGTGCCGACGAGAGATCAGCACGTGGGGGATGGACAGCAGTTCGTCCAGGCTGATCGCCCCCAGGGGCAGCGGGTTTCCGGTGCGCACAAGCCAGGCCAGATCTTCACGCAGCAGCACCTCCTGGGCCAGCCGCTCCGGCGCGAGATCGACACCGCCCAGCACGAAATCCACGCGCCGCGAGTCGAGCTGCTCCAGGAGGTCGACGCCGGCCTCCGCGATCACCAGCTCGGCCCGCGGCGCCTCGACCGCCATCAGGGCGACGATTTCCGGCGCCATCACCGCGCAGGCATAGGCGCCGGCCACCAGGGTGAACCGCCGCTGCGCCGTCGCCGGGTCGAAGCTGGGCGGCGCGAACGCCGCATGGAGTTGATTCAGCGCCGCATGGACCTGCGGTCCGATCTCCAGCGAGCGCGGAGTCGGTTTCAGGCCTCGCGGATCGCGCAGGAACAGGTCATCGTTCAGCGCATAGCGGAGTCGCGAGAGAGCATGACTGACGGCGGACTGCGATAATCCCAACCGCGCTCCGGCGCGCGTGGCGCTGCGCTCCTCCAGGAGCACGTCGAACACGCGCAGGAGATTGAGGTCCAGGTTTTGAATATGAACATCATTCATTTTGAGCGTGACAATACATCATTTCCCTCATGGCGTCGCGTCACCTATCTGACGCCAAGGCTGGAGGGCGCGCCGACGGCGCATGCCCTGCCAAATTCCATGACCGGCACGATTGAAGGAACGGCGCCTTGAGCGAAGTCGAGAGCTATGACGCGGGTGCGGATGCGACGCGGGGCGGATTCCTGCGGCGCTGGCGCGGGCCGCTGATCCTCGGCGGGCCGCTTCTCATCGCCGCCATCGCCGCTTGGTTCATCCTGACCGGCGGCAAGACCGAGACGACCGACGACGCCTATGTGGACATCGCCAAGGCGCCGGTGGCCGCCAGCGTGTCGGGGCGTGTGGTCCAAGTCTATGTCCGCGAAAACCAGCTCGTGAAGGCCGGGCAGCCGCTGTTCCGGCTCGACGCCCGGGACTTCCAGGTCGGCGCCGCCCAGGCTCAGGCCAATCTCGCCCAGGCCGAACTCCAAGTCCGCAGCCTGCGCGCCGCCTACGCCAAGGAGCAGGCCAACCTCGCCGCCGCCGAGGCCACCGCCGCCTACACCGCCAAGGAGGCCGCACGCCAGAAGGCCCTGGTGGCCGCCGGGGTCAACTCGCAGGCTCAGGCGGACGAGGCCGCCCACTCCGCAAAGTCCGCCACCGAGGCGCTCAACGCGGCCAAGCAGCAGACCGCCCAGGCCCTTGCCAATTTGAATGGCGATCCGAACGCTCCGATCGACCGCCAACCGACGGTTCTGGCCGCGCGCGCGGCGCTGGACAAGGCGGCCCTCAGCCAGTCCTACACGGTCGTCGTCGCGCCGGTGGACGGCACGGTCACGCGGGTCGAGCAGCTTCAGCCGGGCGCCTATGTGAACGCGGCCCAGACGGTTTTCTGGCTGGTTTCCGGCCAGCCTTGGGTGGAGGCGAACTTCAAGGAGAACCAGCTCTCCAAGATGCAGATCGGCCAGCCGGTGGAGATCAAGGTCGACGCCTACGCCAAGACCACGCTGGCCGGCCACGTGGCGAGCTTCAGCCCCGGCACCGGCCAGGCCTTCTCCGCCCTGCCCGCCCAAAATGCGACGGGCAACTGGGTCAAGGTCACCCAGCGCCTACCCGTGCGCATCGAATTCAACCAGCCGCCGCCGGCGATGGCCGGGCGCGCGGGCCTGTCCGCGCAGGTCAAGGTCGACGTCCAGGCCCCGGGCCGCACACCCGCGGCGGCTCAGGCCCGCTAAGGGGCTCGTCCCATGACCACCGAGCAGGACTCCAAGAACCGCTGGCCGATCACCGTCTCGATCATGCTGGCGACGGTGATGAATTCGCTGGACTCGACGATCGCCAACGTCGCCCTGCCCCACATCCAGGGCAGCGTACAGGCGTCCCAGGACCAGATCACCTGGGTCCTGACCTCCTATATCGTGGCCGCGGCCCTGATGACGCCGATGACCGGCTGGCTCGCCCACCGGATCGGCCGCAAGACCCTGTTCCTGATCTCCATCGCCGGCTTCACGGTCGCCTCCATGCTCTGCGGCATCGCCGGCAGCCTGGTGGAGATCGTGCTGTTCCGCCTGCTCCAGGGCGTGTTCGGCGCGGCCCTGATCCCGCTCTCCCAGGCCGTGCTGCTCGACATCAACCCGCCGGAGAAGCACGGCCAGGCCATGGCCATCTGGGGCGCCGGCGCGATCCTGGGCCCCATCCTCGGCCCGACGCTCGGCGGCTGGCTGACCGAGCAGGCCTCATGGCGCTGGGGGGTCTTCATCAATCTGCCGGTCGGCATCCTGGCCTTCCTGGGTGTGTGGCTGTTCATCTCGACCGACATCCGCGGCCGCCAGAAGCCTTTCGACTTCCTGGGATTCTTCGCGCTCACCGGCTTCATCGGGTCGCTGCAGCTCATGCTCGACCGCGGCCCCAGCCAGGATTGGTTCTCCTCCGCCGAGATCTGGACCTACGCCCTAGTGCTGGCTGGGTCCCTGTGGGTCTTCATCATCCACACCATGACCGCCAAGAACCCATTCTTCGATCCGGCCCTGGCGGCGGACCGCAACTTCATCACCGCCAGCGTCTTCGGCTTCTTCATCGGCATCCTGCTCTTCTCAACCATGGCCCTGTTGCCGCCCATGATGCAGAACCTGATGGGCTATCCGGTGCTGACGGCCGGCATCTATTCCATGCCCCGCGGCGTGGCCTCGTTCTGCGCGATGTTCCTGGTGGGTCAGCTGATCGGGCGGGTCGACACGCGCCTCATCCTGTTCGCCGGGCTCTGCATCTCCTGCGTGGCCCTGATCCAGATGACCCATTTCGACCTGTCGATGGACCCGACCCCGTTCGTGATCTCGGGCTTCATCCAGGGCCTGGGCATCGGCCTCCTCTTCGTGCCGCTGTCGACGCTCGCCTTCGCCACCATCCCGGCGCGCCTGCGCTCTGAAGCTTCGGCGGTCTACACCCTGGTGCGCAACATGGGCTCGGCGGTCGGCATCTCGATCATGCAGGCGCTGGTGGTCTCCAACACCCAGAGCATCCACGCCGACCTCGCCGGCCACGTGAACCTTTCCGACCCCGTGGTCCATGCGGACCTCGCGCGCCGCTTCGACCTCTCCAGCATTCCCGGCCTCTCGGCCCTCAACGGCGAGGTGACCCGCCAGGCGACGATGGTGGCCTATGTGGACGATTTCAAACTGATGCTGATGATCACCCTTCTCTGCATGCCGATGCTGCTGCTGATGCGGAAGCCCCGGCGCAACGCTCCTGCCCACCTGGAGGTCGAATGACCCTGCGCGCCTCCAGCCTGGCCATCGCCGCCGCGCTCGCCCTGTCGGCCTGCACGACCGTCGGTCCGAACTTCAAGTCGCCCGCCGCCCCGGCCGCGAACGGCTACGCGATGACCGGCGACACGCCGAGCCCGGTCGGCCAGCTCTCGCCCGAGACCCGCCCCGCCGGGGCCTGGTGGTCGGCCTATGGCTCGCCCGAACTCGACGCCACCATCCGGCTCGCGCTCCAGAACAGCCCGACCATCGCCGAGGCCGACGCCACCCTGCAGCGCGCCCGGGCCCAAGTGGCGGCGACCGCCGGCGGCCTCACGCCACAGGTCGACGCCAACGCCGGAGCCCAGCGTGAGCGCATCAACACCCAGGCCTTCGGCTTCACGGGCTTCCCCAGCCCGACCATCAACCTCTATTCGGTGGGCGGCACGGTCAGCTACGACCTCGACCTGTTCGGCGGCAAGAAGCGCGGCGTCGAGGCCGCCAAGGCCGACGCCGAGAGCCAAGCCCATAAGGCCGACGCGGCGTATCTGACGCTCACCGGCAACGTGGCCATGCAGGCCTTCAAGATCGCCACCCTGCGCGCCCAGATCGCCGCGCTGGATGAGGTGATCGCCGACGACCACCGCACCATCGAGATGACCCGCCGCGCCGAGCAGGCCGGCGGCGCGGCGCCCTCGGCCGTCTCCGGCGGCCAGGGGCAGCTCGCCAAGGACGAAGCCCAGCGCCCACCCCTGGAACGCGACCTCGCCGCCGCCCGCCACCAGCTCGCCCTGCTGGTCGGCCAGCCGCCGGCCACCTGGACCGCGCCCGACTTCGACCTGGCCTCGTTCAAGCCGGTCGCCGCCATCCCCGTAGCCGTGCCCTCCCGCCTGGTTCGCAACCGGCCCGACATCCTGGCGGCCGAGGCGACCCTGCACGCCGACACCGCCCGCATCGGAGTGGCGACGGCCAACCTCTATCCCGACATCAAGCTGAGCGCCGGCCTCACCCAGCAGGCCATCGAGCCCGGCAACCTGTTCCGCTACTCGTCCAGCGGCTGGAGCCTGGCCGGCGGGCTGACCGCGCCGCTCTTCCACGGCGGCAGTCTCAAGGCGAGCCGCGCGGCCGCCGAGGCAGAGGCCAAGGCTTCGCTGGCCCGGTATCAGGGTACGGTCCTGCGCGCCTTCGTCCAGGTCGCCGACGCGCTCACCAACCTGGAACAGGACGAACGAGCCATCGCCGCCCTCGGTCGTTCCGAACAGTCGCAGGCCTCCAATCTGCGCGACGCCCGCAAGGCCTATGAGCTCGGCGGCGGACCGCTGATCCAGGTGATCGACGCCCAGCGCGAGTTGAACCGCGCCCGACAGCAGACCCTGGCCGCCCAGGGCCGCCGCCTCGGCGACACGGTTGACCTCTTCACGGCCACCGCGGCCAACTGGCGCCCTGACACCCCCTGAGTCGCCGCGCCCCGTGAAGATCGCCTACCTGGCCTGCGCCGACGTCATGCCCGATGCGCCGCGGCGGCGCGTCGACGCCTATGAGCACGACCGCGAATACGCCGCCCTGGCCGGTCCCATTGCCGCGCGGGGCGGGTCGCTGATCGAGGCCGACTGGCGCGCCTGCGACCCGGCCGCCTTCGACCTGGTCTTCATCCGAACCACCTGGGACTACACCGACTATCCGGACGAGTTCCTCACCTTCCTCGACCGCGCCGCCCTGGTGACCAAGGTCGCCAACGCGCCAGAGCTGATCCGCTGGAACCTTTCCAAGCGGTACCTGCCGGAGCTGGCGGCCAAGGGCCTGCCGATCATCCCCAGCGCCTTCGCCGAGACTCCGACGCCGCTCGCCATCATCTTCGATCGGCTGGGCGCCGCCGAGCTCGTGCTGAAGCCCGTAGTCGGCGCCTCCGGCTTCGGCCAGGAGCGGCTCACCCGCGCCCA
>CAMFIW010000078.1 GCA_945952355.1 uncultured Phenylobacterium sp.
CAGGGTTGCGTCGGCCCATCAGGTGCTCGTTCAGCCAGTCCAGCCGCTCGCCTCCGGCCATGCCCTCCAGCGCCACGATGCGTCCGAGCGCCGGGTGACGCCAGGACAGGTCCAGGAACAGACGCAGGGCCATGCGCAGCTGGTCCAGCGGCGCGGCGTCCTTGGCGGCGGCGAGGAAGCGCTCCTCCTCCGCGATCACCGCCGACAGGTCCAGCATGGCCGCCCGCCAGAGCTGGTCCTTGTCCTCGAAGTGGTAGTGCAGCGTCGCCTGGCTGACCCCGGCCTCCTGGGCGATGCCGCCCATGGTCACCCGCTCGAAGCCCAGTCGCGAGAACTGCTCCAGCGCGACCTCGCGGATCCGCAGGGCGGTGCGTTCGCCCTTGCCGAGGGGGATGATGCGCGCTTGCGTCAACTGAATTGACTTTCCGATCAGTTTTCCTGATTTTGTAGTCAGGAATTGGCGGTCGGGCAAGATCGCATGTCAGGGAGGTCGAGATGGCGGTGGTGCGCGAGCCCTATGGCTTCGTCCATGCGGACACCAGCAAGCTGAAGGAGGTCTACGGCGGCCCCACCGGCCAGGTTTTCGTCGAGTGCATGCGCATCCGGCCCGAGACCGGCGACAGCAAGACCGTCATCCTGTTCAGCCACCCGATCGGCGGTGGCGCGTTCCTGCCGATGGTCAACGCCATGGCGCGCTCCGGGCGCCACGTCGTCTACTGCAACCCGCGCTACCGCGGGAACGACACCGCTCTGATCATGGAGAAGTGCGTCCTCGACCTGGGGGCCTGCATCGCCGACCTGAAGGAGCGCTTCGGCTACGAGAAGGTGGTGCTGGGCGGCTGGTCCGGCGGCGGCTCGCTGTCGCTGTTCTACCAGGACCAGGCCGAACACCCGACGCTCACCGACCCCCCCTCGGGCGATCCGCTGGATATCCGCGGCGCGGGGTTGCAGCCGGCCGACGCCGTCCTGCTGCTCGCCGCCCACATCAGCCGTTCGGTGACCATGACCGAATGGCTCGACCCCTCGATCCTCGACGAGGACAAGCCCTTCGAGCGCGACCGCGAGCTCAACATCTACGACCCGGCCTGCCCGAACCAGCCGCCCTACTCCGAGGCGTTCGTGGCCAAGTTCCGCGCCGCCCAGGTCGCCCGCAACCGGCGCATCACCGCCCGGGTGAAGAAGACCCTGGCCGACCTCAAGGCCGCCGGCGAGCCGGACGCCGAGCGTCCCTTCGTGGTTTACGGCACCATGAGCGACGTGCGCTGGACCGATCCCACCCAAGATCCGTCCGACCGTCCGCCGGGAACCTGCTATCTCGGGGATCCGAAGATCGTGAACGACGGGCCGGTCGGCCTCGGCCGCTTCACCACCCTGCGCTCCTGGCTGTCCCAGTGGAGCTATGACGAGAGCCGCGCCAACGGCGTGCTCAACGCCGCCCGCATCTCCTGTCCGGTGCTGGTGATCAACAACACCGCCGACCTCGCCTGCACGCCGAGCCACGCCCAGCGCCTCTTTGATGCGGTCGCGTCGAAGGACAAGGAAATCGTCCAGATCAAGGACGCCGACCACTACTACTCGTCGCGGAAGGATCTGCTGCCGCCCGCCACCGCCGCGGTCGAAGACTGGCGGGTCCCCCCCGGCTCGTGACCAGAAGCCGCCCGCCCCGGGCCTGACGGGAGGAAAGACCTGGGGCCCGGAAGGTGCGACGCCGGGGCGGAGAAAGGTTTGCCCCTGGGACGGCGAAGAGCCGCGCATCGCCCCGTCCGGCCCGCCGGCGCGGAGCCGGCGGTGAGCGGAGGTTGCTGATCGGGACTTACTTGCTCGCGACGGCCTTGGACCGGCCGGCCTCGGCCAGCTTGTTGCACGAGTTGAGGTTGGCCCCGCTCATGGCGCGGCCATTGCTCGAATAGGAGGCCAGCGGGCCCAGCGCCTCGGACACCTTGCGGCACTCGCGCATGAAGCCATCGACGCCGGAGACCCGCTCGGCGCTGCCCGTGCAGGTGTCGCCGTCGCAGCGCCAGTCGACGCCGTTCACATTGGCGGAGGTCGCCTGGCTGACGGGGGTTTCGAGCTTGGCCTGGCCACTGAACCCACCGGCGATCGCGGCCGGCGCGCAGAGGCTGAAGGCAAGCACGACGGGGAGAAGTCGGATTTGCATTGCTCGCTCCAAATGGGTAAAAAAGCACGATCGGTCACTGTATGACCTAAAAAGGCACGATCGGTCACTTCCGTCAAGCTCGGGAAGGAGCAAGACTCTTGGCCATGCGCAAAGGCGAGGCGACGCGCGCCCGTATCGTGGCGGAGACCGGCCGCCAGGCGGCGATCCGTGGCTTCGGCGCCGTCAGCCTGGGCGACGTGGCCGAGGCCGTGGGCCTGTCGAAGAGCGGGCTCTTCAAGCACTTCGAATCCAAGGAGGCCATGGAACTGGCCGCCCTCGACCAGGGCTTCGACCGTTTCCTCGCCTTCAACTGGGCCAATGCCGACGAGCTTCCGCCGGGCCGTCCTCGGCTAGAGGCGGTATTCGACAACTGGCTCGACTGGACCGAGGTCGAGAACGCCGCCGGCGGCTGCCTGATCAACCAGGCCGCGGTCGAGCTCGACGACCAACCTGGCCCATTGCGCGACCTGCTCCGCACGCGCATCCAGCGCTGGCGCGCGCGGCTCAAGGCCGAGTTCCTGGCTCTTCGCGATCCGCCGATCTCCGAGACCGAGGCCGAACAGGCCGCCTTCCAGATGAAGAGCTTCATCCTCGGCCATTCCGAGCAGCGCCGCCTGCTCGACGACGAGCGCGCGCGAGCCTATGCGCGCGCCGCCTTCGGGGCCTTGCTGGACCGCACCCAGGCCTGAGCTTGGCCTTGGGAACGATCGGCGCCGTCCCGCGTATGGATGGGCGACGGCGCATGTGGACGCGCCTCTCAGGAACGAGGACGAGCGAGATGCACAAGGACACCATCAAGGGCGCGGCCAAGGACGCCGCGGGCTCGATCAAGGAAGCCGCCGGCAAGGCCACGGGCAACACGAAGCTCGAGGCGGAAGGCGCAGCCGAGAAGACCGCCGGCAAGATCCAGAAGGGAGTCGGCGAGCTTAAGGAGGCCGCGCGCAACGCGCTCAAGCACTGACCTCCTTTTCGAGGACGCCCGCCCTCGCGGGCGGACGCCATCGAAGGCAGGGCCGCGCTTCCCGAGGGCGCGGCCCTCGTCATGTCTGGCCAACGCACGCCCGGCGCCCTCCAATGACTCGAGCGTACGGAGGGGATGGCATGCGGCGCGCGATCGTGGCGGCGGGACTGGCGGGAGCTTTGCTGATGAGCGGATCGGCCCACGCGGCGGGCAAGCCTGCGGCGGATGACGCTGCCTACGAATCCATCGGCCAGATGCAGGCGCGGATGGCAAGCGGCCAGACGACCTCGGAAGCCATCACCAAGGCCTACCTCGCCCGCGTCGAGGCCATAGACCGCGCAGGGCCGAAGCTACGCAGCGTCATCGCTCTGAACCCCCACGCCCTGGCCGACGCCCGCGCCCTCGACGCCGAGCGAAAGGCCGGACATGTCCGCGGCCCGCTGCACGGCGTGCCGATCCTGATCAAGGACAACATCGAGTCGGCTGACGACACCGCCACCACCGCCGGCTCCCTGGCCCTGAAGGACAACGTCACCAACCGAGATGCGCCGCTGGTCAAGCGGCTGACCGACGCCGGAGCGGTGATCCTGGGCAAGACCAACCTGTCGGAGTGGGCCAACTTCCGCTCGATTCGCTCGATCAGCGGTTGGAGCGCCGTCGGTGGCCTGGTGAAGAACCCCTACGCCCTCGACCGTAGCCCCTGTGGGTCCAGCGCCGGTACAAGCGCGGCCATCGCCGCGGGCCTGGCGGGCGGCGGCATCGGCACGGAGACCGACGGCTCGATCACCGGCCCCGCCGCGATCAACGGCATCGTCGGCCTCAAGCCTACCGTGGGCCTGGTCTCGCGCACCCACATCGTGCCGATCTCGCCCAGCCAGGACACCGCCGGCCCGATGACGCGCACCGTCGCCGACGCCGCGGCCATTCTCACCGCCATCGCCGGCTCCGACCCCGCCGACCCCGCGACCGCCGAGGCCGACGCCCACAAGACCGACTATCTGAAGGCCCTGGACGCCAACGCTCTGAAAGGTGCGCGCATCGGCGTGCTGAGGACCACCGCCGGCCGTTCGCCCGACGCCGATCTGCTGTTCCAAGAGACCCTCAAGACCTTGAGGGCGGCCGGCGCCGTGCCGGTCGAGGTCAAGGCGCCCGACATGGATCCGATCAGCACGGCCGAGCAGACCGTGCTGCGCGTCGAGTTCAAGGCCGCGCTCAACGCCTATCTGGCCGGCACGGACCCCAAGCGCGTGAAGACCCGCACCCTGGCCGACCTGATTGCATTCAACACGGCCGACCCGCGCGAACTCTCCCTGTTCGGCCAGGAAATCTTCTTGGCGAGCCAGGCCGGTCCGGGTCTCGACGACCCCGGCTATCTGAAGGCCAAGGAGACCGCCAAGCGCCTGGCCGGAGCCGAAGGCGTCGACCGGATGCTGAAGGAGAACGACCTCGCAGCCCTGATCGGCTGGAGCGGCCCGACCGGCGTTGTCGATCCGGTGAACGGGACGCGGATCTTCGGCGCCCCGTCCAGTCTCTCGGCCGTCTCCGGCTATCCGCATATCACCGTGCCCATGGGCTATGTCTCGGGCCTGCCAGTCGGGCTCTCGATCATGGGCCCGGCCTGGTCGGAGGCGCGCCTGCTGTCGTTGGCCTACGCCTTCGAGCAGATCACCCATGCGCGAAAGAATCCCACCTTCCCCGCCTCGATCAGCGCCACGCCGGACATCGCCAAGGCCTACGATCCGCCGCGCTGAAAAAGGTCACCGCCGCGCCCCAGGCCGAACGCGCAAGCGTCGCTATTCCGCCCGATAGTCCGCGCCAAGCTTCGGCATTGGGGAGGCCATCGGGAGGAACAGTGTCCATGCGTGTTGTTCTTCGTCGCGCGGGAAGGCTCGCGCTTTGCGCCGCCACCGCCCTCAGTTTTCCCGCTCCGGTCTCGACCGCTTTCGCCGCTCCGGCGCGGGACGGCGAGCCCAATTCGCAGGCTTGCGAGGCGCTCGGCTTTCGCGCCGCGGCGCCGAACGAACCTCTCAGCGTCCGCGTGCGGGGCGGCCGCGGCGCCACTCGGAACACCTCGCTGGCGATGGCGCCTCCGCCGGCGCCGCCAGTCCCGACGGTTCAGCCCCGGATGGCGCCGTCCGTCCCGCCCAATGCGGCGATCCAGGAGATGGTGGTCTCCAGCGCCAAGCACCCCCAGTCTGGCGCGACCCGCATGGCCGGCGACATCGAGACCGAGCGGTACCCACACGCCCAGATGAACCCCATCAAGCGGGTCGCCGAAGAGCCGGTCTCCACCTTCTCGGTCGATGTCGACACCGCCGCCTACGCCAATGTGCGCCGCATGCTGAACGACGGCCTCCGCCCGCCCACCGACGCCGTGCGCACCGAGGAGCTGATCAACTATTTCGACTATGGCTACGAGCGGCCGACCGATCGCGGCCAGCCGTTCAAACCCACCGTCGCAGTCATGCCCGCGCCGTGGGCGGCCGACCACCAGGTCGTGCAGATCGGCCTGCAGGGTTACGACATTCCGCGCGCCCAGCAGCCGCCGCTGAACCTGGTCTTCCTGATCGACACCTCCGGCTCGATGTCGTCGCAGGAGCGCCTGCCGCTGGCCAAGAAGGCGCTGAACCTGCTGATCGACCAGTTGCGGCCGCAGGACCATGTGGCGATGGTCGCCTATGCCGGTTCGGCCGGCGCCGTTCTAGGCTCCACCGACGGGACCCAGAAGCTCAAGATGCGCTGCGCGCTCGGCGCCCTGGAGAGCGGCGGCTCCACCGCAGGCGGCGAAGGCCTGGCCTTGGCCTACAAGGTCGCCCAGCAGAACTTCGACCCCAAGGCGGTCAACCGGGTGATCCTGATGACCGACGGCGACTTCAATGTCGGCGTCGCCGATCCGAACAAGCTGAAGGATTTCGTGGCCGAGAAGCGCGGGAGCGGCGTCTACCTCTCCGTCTACGGCTTTGGCGGCGGAAACTACAATGACGCCATGATGCAGGCGCTGGCCCAGAACGGAAACGGGACCGCCGGCTACATCGATACCCTGAACGAGGCGCGTAAGGCGTTCCGTGACGACTTCTCCGGCTCGCTGTTCCCGATCGCCGACGACGTGAAGATCCAGGTCGAATTCAATCCGGCCCGCGTCTCCGAATACCGGCTGATCGGATACGAGACCCGCATGCTGAACCGCGAGGACTTCAACAACGACCGGGTCGACGCGGGCGAAGTCGGCTCCGGAGCCTCGGTCACCGCCCTGTACGAAATCACCCCCGTCGGCGCAAAGCCGTCCAGCGATCCGCTGCGCTACGGCGGTCAGGCTGGCCGGGCGCCTGCCGCGCCCGCCGGCGAGTTGGCCTATCTGAAGATCCGCTACAAGCTGCCCGGTCAGACGACGTCGCGGCTGATCGAGCGGCCTATCGGCGCCGCCGATGTCTACACCCGCGTCGAATCCGCTCCGGAATCCGCGCGCTGGGCCTTGGCGGTCGCCGGATTCGGGCAGAAGCTGCGCCACGATCCCTGGGTGTCGGATCGCTTCGGATGGAGCGAGATCGGCGGCCTGGCCCAGGGGGCCCGCGGGCAGGATCCGTTCGGCCTGCGAGCGGAGTTCGTACAGCTGGTCCGGTCTGCCGGGGAAGCGAAGTCGGTGAACGAATGAAGCCCGCCCGCCGCCGCAACCTTCGCCTCCGCTTGTTCGTTGCTGACGACAGCAAGTCCCAGCTTCGAAAGGGTGTCGGGGTGTTCGATCTCAACGATCCGGTCCGGGCGATCCGGCTGGACCCAGCGGAGGCGCCGCATTTCGGAGCGCCTGGTCGTATCGGTTTCCACCTGATCGACACCACCATGATGTACGCACCGCGTTCGGGCGGCGTAAAGCGCTACCTGAACGCGAAGCGCGACTGGCTGGAGCGCCGGCGGCCGGACCTGCGCCACACCCTGGTCGTGCCCGGCCGTTCGACGGGGCTGTCCGGCGCGGGCCTAGTCCACGTTGCGGCGGCCCGCCTGCCATTCGGCGACGGCTATCGGATGCCCGCCTCGTCCGCGAAGTGGGAGACGGTGCTGCGGATGCTCGAACCCGACATCATCGAGGCGGGCGACATCTTCGTGCCGGGCCACGCGGCGCTCGACACGGGACAGGCGCTGGGCGTGCCGGTGGTCGGCTTCTGCCACACCGACGCGGCGGCCCTGGCGGCCCTGCACTTCGGCGACTGGGCCGAGGCGCCGGCCATGAAACGGTGGGCCGAGGTGTTTCGTCGCTTCGACCGCGTGGTCGCACCGAGCCTGCATATCGCCCAGCGCCTCGCCGAGGGCGGGGTAGACAGGGTGACCGTCCAGCGACTGGGCGTCGACACCGAGCTCTTCCATCCAGGCAAGGCGGACCCCGCCGCGCTGCGCGAGCGCCTTGGCCTGCCGTGGAACGCGCGCATCCTGGTCTTCGCCGGCCGGCCCGCGCGGGAGAAGAACATCGAGTCCATCGTCTGCGCGGTCGAACGTCTGGGCGAGCCCTACCACCTCCTGCTGGTCGGCGCGGGCAAGGACGTGCGCCTGTCGCCCCGCGTGATCAGTCTGGACTACATCCGCGATCCGCAGGCGCTCGCCACCCTGGTCGCCAGCTGCGACGCCTGCGTCCACGCCAACGAGAACGAGCCCTTCGGCCTGGTGGTGCTGGAGGCTCTCGCCGCCGGCCTGCCGGTGGTCGGCCCAACTCGCGGCGGCGTCTCCGAGATGATCGACGATGAGGTCGGCCAGCGCGCCGCGAGTGTCGAGCCGGCCGGCCTGGCCGAGGCGATCGAAGCCCTGTTCGCCCGCGACCTCGCCGCGATCAGCCAGGCCGCCCGCCACCGCGCCGAACAGCGCCACGGCTGGGACACCACCTTCGAGGGCCTGACGCGGATCTACAGCGAACTCGTCGCCGCCAACCCGCGTCCGGAGGCCGAGATGCTTCGGGCCTAGCGCAGAGAATTGCTCCCCCGTTGGGGGAGCTGTCAGCCGGCGACGCTGGCTGACTGATGGGGCTGACGCCCGCCGACTCTGCGGACTTGAGCCCCCACCGTCCCCGCACGCTGTGCGGGGCCACCTCCCCCAACGGGGGAGGAATTCGATCTTAACGCCCCGTCGGCATGTCCTTGAACGCCACATCCTTGTCGACGCGGATGTCGCCGGGCAGCCCCAGCACGCGCTCGGCGATGATGTTCTTCAGGATCTCGTCCGTGCCGCCGGCGATCCGTAGCCCCGGCGCGAACATGAACGAGCCCTGGAAACCCGCGTGCATCGGCGCGAGGTCCGGATCGTTGATGATCCCGAACTGATCCAGCATCTCGATCGCGTTGCTGGCCAGGTCCTGCATCTGCACGGCCGAGACGATCTTGCCGATCGAGCTCTCCGGCCCTGGGGTCTGGCCTCGCGACAGGGCGGTCATGGTGCGATTGCGGGTGTGCTTCAGCCCCTCGGCCTGGACGTACCAGTCGGCCAGCTTTTCGCGCAGCGCGCTGTCCTTGATCGCCGCGCCGCCGTCCAGGCCCGGCGTCTTGCGCGCCGTCTCCAGGAACTGGGCCCAGCCCATGCCCGAGGCTCCGCCGACCGCCAGGCGCTCGTTCATCAGGGTCACTAGGCCTGTCTCTTATACACATCTGACGCTGCCGACGATATGCAGTGTGTA
>CAMFIW010000079.1 GCA_945952355.1 uncultured Phenylobacterium sp.
CGCTGTCTCGACCGGTGACCACGGACATCCACGGCGAGAAGCGTTTCCTGTCGACCATCGCCCGGCGCCTCGACAGCCTGGGCGCCCTGACCCGGGGCGAGCGGCGGACGGCGGGCAATGGGCTCTTCCGCGCCGAGGACAACCTTGAGAGCCCTTGGGCGCACCGTGCGCTGCAGGCCTTCTACATCGCGCTGCACTTCGGCAACGTCGAGGCGATGGACCGGGAGACCTTCGAGGCCAAGACCGGCCTGCGGCTGCTCGACGGGGATGGCGAGCTGCGATCGACCGACGACATGCCCCCGATGAACACCTTCCTCAATCGGCTGCTGGCCTTGCGGATCGCCGATCAGAACAGCCTGTTTGCGGCCTTCGACGAGATCCTCTCCAGCATCCTGGAGCGGGCGGCGGCGTCCGGCGCCTTGGACCGGGGCATGGAGGACGTCGTGGCTGACGACCTCTTGGTGCTGGACGAGGAGGTCATCCGCACCGACGCGGTGACGGGGGCCGAGACCCGGCTGCTTCGCGTCCAGGTGCGCACCGCCCGGGCCCTGCTGAGCGCCGAGGCGGCGCTGGCAGACGCCAACCCTGACGCACGGGTGTTCGCGGTGAACAGCAAGTCCGGACGCGCCGCCCTGGTCGTCCAGGGGCTCACGACCACCAATGATGACGACCGCCTGGTCCCGGCGGTGCGTCTGATCAGGCCGGAGAAGCGCAGCGTCGCGCCGCTGAAGGCCTATGAGGAGTCGGCTTGGGAAGCGGCCGATGAGGCGGCTTGGCGCGCGGCCTGGGACGCCGAGCTGGCGGCGGCCGACCTGTGGGTGACCCGCGAACTCGTGCTGGTCACCGGCCTGTTACTGCCGATCTGGAGCAACCTTCCCGACAAGCGCACGTCCGTGCGCCGGCTCAAGGCGCCGGACGGCCGCCGCTGGCTGGGCCGCCTTCTCGATCCCGCTCAGGTCACCCCGCTGAAGATCGCCTTGGGCCTGACCGATACCGCCAGCGCGGTCGGCGACGGCGCCTCGGCCGCCCGCCTGGTGTTGAGCGAGGGCGCCTCCGTCGCCTTGAGCGGCGGCCTTTGGTTGCGCCGGGCCAAGGTGATGGATCGCCAGCGGCTGGAGATCGTCGGCGCGGGCGCGCAACGCACCAGCTTCGTGGCGCTGGGCTGCTTCGTCGAGATCATCGCCTACACCCCGCGCGTCTTCGTGCCGACCGATCGGCCAGAGGTGCTGACCGCCATCCTCGAGCGCTGGCCAGCGCAGACCATCCTGCCGGCCGCGGCCTGACGGATCGGGGCCGCTGATCGGGAGCCGCCGGTGATGAGCCGGCGGCTCTTTTGCGTTCGGCGGCCTGGCTGGCAAAGGGTTGGAGGAAGGGACGGAGCGGGCAAGCGCTCCGGGATTGGCTCGGGGCCGGACCGGAGGCTCCCATGTCCAACCCGCTCGACGACCTGATCCAAGACCTCATCGCCCGCATCGAGGCGGGCGTTCCGCCGTGGCGCCAGGCCTGGACGGCCAGCGCCGAGCCGAGACTGCCCTTGCGAGCGAACGGCGAGCCGTTCAGCGGCAGCAATGCCTGGCTACTGGCGTTCGCCGGCGCGCTGCGCGGCTATCGCTCGCCCTACTGGTTCACCTTCCGCCAGGCCCTGGCCATCGCGGCGCCGGTTGCCAAGGGCGAGAAGGCCTCGCCGGCGATCCTCTACAAGACCCGCCTGGTCGGCGAGCCGTCCGATGGAGCGGAGGTCGGCGCGGCGGACGACGCCGGCGACCCGCGCGTTCTGCGCTATCTGAAGACCTACAGCGTCTTCAACGCCGAGCAGCTGACCGACTGCCCGCGCGCCTTCCTCGATATTGTCGATCCCGACCCCGCCGCCCGCGCGGCGGCGCGCAACGCCGTGCTGGATGCGATCCCGGCCCGGGTCGAGTTCGGCGGCGGCACGCCCTGTTATGTGCCGGCGTTGGACCTGATCCGGCTCCCGCGCCCGGAAGCCTTTGATACGCCCGACGACTTCCTAGCGACCAAGGCGCACGAGCAGCTGCATTGGTCGGGCGCGCCGCATCGTCTGGATCGCGCCTTCGGCAAGCGGTTCGGGGACGAGGCATACGCCTTCGAGGAGCTGGTCGCCGAGATCGGCGCGGCGGCGCTTGGCTTGCGCATCGGGCTCGCGCCGCAATTGCTCGACAGCCACGCCGCCTATCTTGGCCATTGGGCGAAAATCCTGCGGCATAGGCCCTCAGCCTTGCTGGAAGCCTCCGGTCACGCCCAGCGCGCCGTCGACTACCTGCTCGCGTTCAGCGCCCAGGGCGCGGTCGATCTGGCCGCCTGACGCCGGCCTTCCCCCAACATCTTTGCAAGGAGGCCGCCATGGGCTGGCTCTACATGCGCTCGCTGGCGGGGCACGCGACCCCAAAAGCCTATCTCGACGCGCAATTCACCTATGACCGCGACACCGGCGGCTCTCGCGTCTTGGCCTCAAGCCTGGTCGGTCGGCGCACCTACTACGCCGCCGTCGAATGGATCACCGCCGGATCGGGCGAGCGGGAAGTCTGGGGCCTAATCTGTCTGGTGCGGTACAACCCGCGCGACCGGGAGGGCCTGGTGTTCGGCTATAAGGACATGTCCGAGTCCATGGGGCCGTGCGAGTCCGAGTGTCCGGCGCGGATCCTCGATCTGCTCACCGCGACCGACAACACCTACGCCCTGGCCTGGCGGTCGCGGTGCCGCGCCCGGCTGTCGGAACTGTCGGCGCGCGCCGCCAAGCCGACGCCCAAACCCGGCGATGTCGTGGTCCTGGCCGAGCCGATTCTATTTCGAGATGGGCGGACGTTTTCCCGCTTCGAGGCGGTCGCCAGGCCTGGGCGGGCGCGCAGCGTCCTCGTCTATCGCAGCGAGCTGGGCGGCCTCTATCGCATCCCCAAGCTGAAGGCCCGGGTCTATCGGATCGAGCCTGGCCCGCTTCACGCGCGTCCTAGTTAGACACCGGCCTCGTGGTCCATCGCGGCCGCGCCAAGGGCCACTTCGACCGCGACGCGGCCATCGGCCTTTCGTTCGCTGTAGCGATCGACCAGGTAGTCCGCGCGGTCTCGGGTTAGCAGGGTGAACTTGACCAGCTCTTCCATCACATCGACGACGCGATCGTAGTAGGCCGAGGGCTTCATGCGATCATCGTCGCCGAACTCCGTATAGGCCTTGGCCACGGACGACTGGTTCGGAATGGTGATCATCCGCATCCAACGGCCAAGCAGGCGCAGGGTGTTCACCGCGTTGAAGGACTGCGAGCCGCCGCTGACCTGCATGACGGCGAGCGTCCGACCTTGGGTCGGGCGCACGCTGCCCACCTCTAAGGGGATCCAGTCGATCTGCGCCTTCATGACCGCGCTAATCGCGCCGTGGCGCTCGGGGCTACACCAGACCTGGCCCTCGGACCAAAGCGACAGGGCGCGGAGCTCCTGGACCTTCGGGTGATCCGGCCCGGTCGCATCCGGCAAGGGAAGAGCGCGCGGATCGAAAATCCGTGTCTCCGCACCCAAGCGCTGCAGAATTCGCGCGGCTTCCTCGACCAACAGCCGACTGAATGAGCGCTGCCGCAGTGATCCATAGAGCAGAAGGATTCGCGGCGGATGCTGGGCGCGAGCGGAGGGCTCTAGAGCCTCGACATCGATTTGCGCCAGAAACGGGGGCTGAAGGGCGGGGTACTCGGTCATTTGGTCTCGGCGACTGAAGGTGTCTTCACTCTGTCGTATATTTCCGCTAGATTGGAAATATGGAAATAACCCGCGCTATCGAAAGTCTGTCCGCCCTGGCCCATGAAGGCCGATTGGCGGCATTTCGTATGCTCGTCCAAGCTGGGCCGGAGGGGCTGGCGGCCGGGGAGATTGCTCGGCGACTGCACATGCCGCCCAACTCCCTCTCCGCTAATCTCAAGGTCCTGAGCCACGCCGGACTGCTTGCCTTCCGCCGCGACGGGCGATCGATCATCTACAGCGCGCGCTATGACCAGATGACCCAGCTGTTGGGTTATTTGATGGAGGACTGCTGCGGCGGCTCGCCGGAAATCTGTGCGCCTCTTGCCGAGGTCTGCGCCCGCGCCGCCTGCTGCGTTCCAACCCTTCACCACGCCTAGGACTCTGACGATGGACGCCAAGCCCTTCAACGTGCTGTTTCTTTGCACCGGCAATTCCGCGCGATCTGTCATCGCCGAAGCGCTGATGAACAAGGAGGGCCAAGGCCGCTTTCAGGCCTATTCGGCGGGCTCCATGCCGACAGGCAAGGTCAATCCGCACGTTCGCCCGATCGTCGAGAGTTGCGGCTTCGAGCTGTCGGACTTCCGCTCGAAGTCGTGGGATGAATTCGCCGCGCAGGGCGCGCCGCCGCTCGATTTCATTTTCACGGTCTGTGACAACGCCGCTGGCGAAGTCTGCCCGATCTGGCCGGGCCAGCCGATGACCGCCCATTGGGGCGTACCAGATCCCGCCGCCGTCGAAGGCTCCGAGGCCGAGATCGGCGCGGCGTTCTCGGAGACTGCACGCCTGCTGGGCAACCGCATCCGTCTCTTTCTGAACTTACCCTTCGCGTCGCTGGACAGGATGTCGTTGCAGACGAAGCTCCGCGAGATTGGTTCGGCGCAACCGACATCGGCGCCGATCGCGCCGTGAGCGCGAGGCCTGATATCTTAGCCGCAGGGGCCAGCCTCGAGCCGCCTCTACACCCCTACAGCGCCAGTCGCCGCCTCGTCGGCGAGGCCTTGGGTTCCACCCTGCTGCTGGCCATCGTCATTGGGTCGGGCGTCATGGGCGAGCGGCTGGCCGGCGGAAACGTGGCTATCGCCCTCCTGGGCAACACCCTGGCGACGGGCGCGGGCCTTGTGGTGCTGATCACCATCTTCGGACCGCTGTCAGGGGCGCATTTCAACCCGGCCGTGACGCTAGTTTTCGCGCTTCGCCGGGAGCTGTCATGGCGCCTGGCATTTGGCTATGTGGCGGCGCAGATCGTTGGCGCCGTTCTGGGCGTGTGGTCGGCGCATATTATGTTCGCAGAACCGGTGCTTCAGATTTCCACCAAGCTGCGTGACGGCCCCGCCCAAGCATTTTCCGAGGCCGTGGCGACCTTCGGCCTGGTCTTAGCCATTCTGGGCTCAATCCGCTTCCGGCCCGAGTCGACCCCTTGGATCGTGGGCCTCTACATCACAGCCGCCTATTGGTTCACGGCCTCCACATCCTTTGCCAACCCGGCGGTCACCTTGGCGCGCGCCGCCAGTAACACCTTCGCCGGCATCGCCCCGTCGTCGGCGCCGGCCTTCGTCGCCGCGCAGTTGGTCGGGGCCGTGGGGGCCGCGGGGCTTTGTTCTTGGCTCCTCAAAGAAGGCTCTCGACCATGAGCGATGACTTCCCCATCACCATCTTCCACAATCCCGCCTGCGGCACCTCACGCAACGCCCTGGCGATGATCGAGGCTGCCGACTATGCGCCGACCGTCGTTGAGTACCTCCAGGTCGGCTGGACGCGCGATCAGCTCTTGGATCTGATCTCAGCTATGGGGGGTACGGCCCGCGACCTCCTACGGGAAAAGGGCACTCCCGCCGCCGAGCTTGGCCTGCTTGCGTCCTCGATCAGCGACGAGCAGCTCGTCGAGGCGATGGTGCAGCACCCCATCCTAGTCAACAGGCCGATCGTGGTGACCCCCAAAGGAGTCAAGCTCGCGCGCCCGTCCGAAGTCGTCCTGACGCTGCTGGAGCGTCAACCCACGTCATTCACGAAGGAAGATGGCGAGGTCGTCGTGATCGCCCCGGCAGGCGCGGCCTAGCCTTCCGTCGTTGCGCCGTCGAAGTGCTCATCGGCGGCGAGCGCGTCCGCTTTGGTAGCGTGGACGACCCCGTCCTTGTGGTCGGGCGGACCGTAGAGTGTGTAGAGTTTGAGCGACTTTTCGCCGGTATTGATCACGTTGTGCTTCGCACCGGCGGGGACGATGATCGCGTCGTCGCTTTTGATTTTCGTGCGCTCGCCGTCAATCCAGACCTCGCCTCTGCCCTTCTCGACCCGAAAGAACTGATCGTGGTCAGCATGGATCTCTTCACCGATCTCTTCACCGGGCTTCAAGGCCATCAGGACGAGCTGCAGGTGCTTGCCCGTGTAGAGCACGCGCCGGAAGTCTTTGTTGTCCTCGGTCAGCTCCTCAATGTCTTCGACGAACCCTTTCATCGGCGTGCTCCTTGGTGTGGTGATCGATCCTAGACATGGGGCGCATGGGCGCTGTGCGCTACGTCAAAGGTCATGGGACTAGGTGTTCCGTGGGCAGGGTGATCCATCAGAGGGCGGGTTTGAGTCCCTCTGGCTCTTGAGACCTCGCCACCGTCCGGAGGCGCCCACAAGGGACGCTCCGCTCAAAGCCCTTGTGGGCGTCCCCAGCCGTCGGCGCGGGGCGGTCGTCGAGCCGACGGGCTCAAAACCCCACTCCGACAAGGACCCCTATCATGCCCTCTCCTGCCTTCTCACCCCTCACCGGCCATCTGACCCACTTCGAAGCCCAGGCCCTCTCTCTCGACGATCCCCGGCCGCATCCCCACGAGGACGCCTTGATCCAGCTTGGCCATGCCGTTTTGACCGAGACCCTCGACGTCTTCGGCGACACCGCTCTGGAGGACTTCCAGACCATCATCTGCGAGAGCCTGATCGGGGCGTTCCATTCCGCCGCCCAGCGCATCGAACGCGATGCGGACCGGGCCAGGGATGACCTCAACCGCCTGAGCCGGGACTTCGACGGCTCGGAGATCGCGGACACCGAGATGCAAGACGCCACGCGCAAGGCCCGCGCTGCCGATGTCGCCTGCTTGGCCCTGGAGTTCGTGCGGGACGCGGCCGCCGCCAGCTACACCACGGCGACCGGGGAAGTCTGGTCCCCCTGGAAGGGTCATGTGAAAGCCTCGCGTCTGACCGCCGCCCAGATCGACGCGCGCGACGCCCTGCGCACTGCCAAGGCCCGCAAACACGCCGCGACCGACCCGGGCGCGGTCATCGTCGCCTTCCGCGCGGCGCCGCAGGCCGACACCGAGGACGACGCCCATCGCATCTTTGACGCCCTGAATTGGGCGCAGGCGCAGTGGCCCGACATGGCTCTGGCGACCACGGGCGCCAAGGGTGGTGAGAAGATCGCCATCAAGTGGGCCAAGCAGAAGGCCGTCACCCTGGTGCTAGCCAAGGCCGATTTCGACAAGAACGGTCGGGCCGCGCCGTTCCGGGCCAATGACGAGCTGATCGCGCTGGAGCCGGTCTGCGTGTTGACCCTGGCCAACACCCTGAACGGCACACGGGCGACCGCGCTGCAGCCGTTCGGACCCGCCCTCAACCTCGGTCAGAAGGCGGCGGAAAAGGGTATCCGCCACCTGCCGGTCAAGGTTCGCGGATGACATTTCCGGGCGTGACGGCTTGCGCCGTCACGCCCTTTTGTCTGTTGGCGGTCTGTGGACAGGCGCGATGACCCCTTGCCGGGGCGCAAATGTTCTACTTATGTTCTCGACCTCGCCGCCTGCCCCCGTGTCGGCAGGCTTTCGAGGTCTCATGCGTCCCATTGTTGTCGGTCATCCCCTCCCCCTCCCCCTCGTGGGCTTTCGAATTTGCTGCGGGTTTCCGAGCCCGGCTGACGACTGGATCGAGGACGCCATCGATGTCAGTCGCCTGGTGGTCACCAACCCCGCCGCCACCTTCCTGTGGCGGGCGTCTGGAGACTGCATGACGCCGACCATCCTGGACGGCGACTACCTGGTCTGCGACCGCTCGCTGGCCCCTGTCTCCGGCGACGTGGTGGTCGCCGTCGTCGACGGGGAGCCGACGGTCAAACGGCTGGCCTATGTCGCGGGCCGGCCGACGCTTAGCCACGACAATTCACGATCCCCGCCCTTCGCGCCTGATCCAAGCAGCGAGATCAGCCTCTGGGGCGTGGTCGCCTGGTCGCTGCGCGCGCATCGGCCGACCCGATGAGGCCGGTGATCGCGTTGAGCGACGGCAATTGCTTCTATGTCTCGTGCGAGCGGGTCTTCGATCCCCGACTGGAGGGGCGACCGACCGTGGTGCTGTCGTCCAACGACGGCAACATCATCGCCCGCAGCCCTGAGGCCAAGGCCATTGGCCTGAAGATGGGCGATCCCTATTTCAAGGTCCGAGAGCTTTGTGCCCGCGAGCGGGTCGCCGCCCTGTCCTCCAACTATGTCCTCTATGGCGACATGAGCCGGCGGGTGAACGCCGTTTATGAGCGGTTCGCGCCCGACGTCGTGGTCTACAGCATCGATGAGAGCTTTCTCGATTTCAGCGGGTTGGCCGATCCGGTCCGCCACGCCCGCGCCTTGCGCGCTACCGTCCGCCAGTGGACCGGGATACCGACCTGTGTCGGGCTCGGTCCCACCAAGACCCTAGCCAAGGTCGCGAACCACCTGGCCAAACGGACGCCGGCGCTGGAGGGCGTCTGCGATCTCAGTGATCCGCGGACGTGCGCCGCAGCCTTGGACGCGCTGCCGGTCGGCGATGTCTGGGGCGTCGGCCCGGCCTATGCGGCGCGGCTGTCGGCGCTGGGCGTGACCACGGCGGGCCAACTGCGAGACCTCGCTCCGCGTCAGGCCCGCGCCGTCCTCAGCGTGGTCGGCGAGCGCCTGGTGCTGGAGCTGCGCGCCCAGACCTGTCTGTCGTGGGATGAGGTTCCCGCAGGCCGTAAGGGGG
>CAMFIW010000080.1 GCA_945952355.1 uncultured Phenylobacterium sp.
ACGTTGGACGGCGCGATACCGGGCAGGATGGCGCCGGAGCGCTCGCGCGATTGGCCGGTGGCGACATATTCGGGGACCAGGCTCTCCATGGCGGTCAGCACGGCCTCGTAGAGCGCGGAATCCACCACCTGGCCCTGGCCGGTCCGGTCGCGATGGCGGAGCGCGGCCAGCGCGCCCAGGCAGCCATAGGTCGCCGCCAGGGTGTCGCCGATCGAGACGCCCATGCGCGAGGGCGGCCGGTCGGGTTCGCCCACGATATTGCGCCAACCGCCCATGGCCTCGCCGATGCCGCCGAAGCCGGCGCGGTCGGCATAGGGCCCCGTCTGGCCGTAACCCGACATCCGCACGACGATCAGGCCGGGATGGGTTTGGTGCAAGCGCTCGGGGGCCAGGCCCCAACCTTCCAAGGTCCCCGGCCGGAAATTCTCGATCAGGATGTCGGCGCCCTCGATCAGCCGGCGCGCCAGGTCCTGGCCTTCGGCCTTGCGCAGGTCGATGGAGACGGAGCGCTTGTTGCGGGCGATCACCTCCCACCAGACCGGCGCTCCGCGGCCCCAGGCCCGCATCGGGTCGCCCACGCCCGGCGGTTCGATCTTGATCACGGTGGCGCCCATGTCGCCCAGCAGCTGACCGCAGAACGGCCCGGCGATAAGCTGTCCCGCCTCGACCACGACCAGACCTTCCAGCGGCCCCGCTGACGCCACGCGCACCTCCCAATGCTAGCGCGACGAGGGGTAGCGGGCTGACGCATTTTGTCAATTAGATTGATGAAAGATAGCAATGTCCGCGCCTCGCCGGACCGGCTTACCGCACATAGTTGACCGCGATCACCGGCGCCAAGGAGGTGGTGACGTTTCGACCGCCCGCCACGATCCGCGCGCCCACGATCACGCCGAGATTGGCGTTGAAATTGTACTCGACGGCCGGTGCGACGACGTAGGCGCGGCTCGGGCCCGAATTCCGGCTGAAGGCCGTCCCGCCCACCGTCCCGGAGACGCGCGTGGCCCAATCCCGCTGGAGCGCCAGGTCCAGAGCCAGGACCCAGTTGCGCGTGGCGCTGTATTCGAAGGCCAGATCGGCGTTGACGCCGTCGCCGGGGCTCGCGCGGCCCCGGAACCCGCTCGGCGTGCCGTAGACGCTTTCGCCACGCGGTTTTGCGTCGGCGGACACGGTGTAGGACAGGTCCAGCCGCGTACGCAGGATCCGGCCGTTCGGCGTCCAGAAATAGGTCTGGGAATAGAGTCCGAGCGTCGTCGCATAGGCCCCGCCGCCGAAGCCGTCGCCGGGTCTCCCCTCCAGCTTGTCGTATCGACCGATCGGCAAAGACTCCTGCAGGACCAAGCCCAGCGCCGGCGCCCAGCTTCCGGGCCTGTAGGCGCGCAAGCGGTACTGAGCCTGCACCGTGAGGTCGCCGACGCCGATCGCCGAGCTGTGGCCGCCGTCTGCGGCGCGTCGATAGCCAAAGTGCGGCACGGCTCCGACCGTGACCTCATCGGTGAGGCCGTAGAGTATGTAGGTCAGCGAGCCCCAGTCGTCGTCATGCGGGACACCGGCGCGATTTCCGTCCCGGTCGATGCGGGCGCGCGGACGGATGTCGAAGACATAGGGCTCCACCAACATGTGGCCCCGCGGCAGGGTCGCCGGACTGGGCGCCAGGAGCGGCCCGGTCCACCAGGCGTCGCCCAACGCTTGGCGCGGCGTCGCCTCCGCCGCAACGGCTCCTGTGGGGATCAGGGCGACAAGCAACAGGGCGCGAAGGCGCGTGCGGCGGTGCATGGAACCTCGCGGGGCGGATGAAGGCGCCTCGCCAAGCGGGCTCGCGGCGCCGCCGACAGATAGGGGCCGTCCATGGCGCGCCGTAGCGCCATTCAGACCGGTCGCCCGGGACCACTTCCCATGGGGTCAGGCCACGACGTGCGCCCTCAGCCGCACCGGGACGGACTTGTAGGCCGGGGTCCCGCTGCGAGCGTCGTGGTCGTCAAGCGACACCAGCACGTTGGCTTCAGGATAGTAGGCCGCCAGGCAGCCCCGCGGCAGGTCGCGGTCGACGAGGGTGAAACCGCGCACGGCGCGCACGCCGCCGTCGAAGGCAGCCTCCAGATCGACCAGATCGCCGGGCTTGAGGCCGCGCGCGGCGATATCGCTGGGATGGGCGAAGATCACGTCACGGCGGCCGAACACGCCGCGATAGCGGTCGTTCAGCCCATAGATCGTGGTGTTGTACTGGTCGTGACTGCGCAGCGTGGTCAGCAGCATCACCTCGGGATCGCCCCGCCGCACGCCCTCCCCTTCCCCGGTCGGCGCCAGGAACTGGGCCTTGCCCGACGGCGTGGTCCAAGTGCGATCGGCTGGCGGTACGGGTAGGCGGAACCCGCCGGGCACGCGAATTCTGGCGTTGTAGTCGGTGAAGGTGGTCGGGAAGACCGCTTCGATCCGGTCGCGGATGCGGTCGTAGTCGGCGGCCAGGCCCAGCCAGTCGACATGATCGCCCGCGCCGAACCGCGCATGCCCGATCCCCGCGACGATGGCCGTCTCGGACTTCAGATGCTCGGAAGCCGGCGAATTGAGCCCTCGTGAGGCGTGGACCATCGACATGGAATCCTCGACCGTCACGGCCTGGCGTCCGCCGGCCTGGACGTCGATTTCGGTTCGCCCGAGGCAGGGCAGCACCAGGCTCTCGCGGCCGTGCAGCAGGTGGGTGCGATTGAGCTTGGTGGCGATGTGGACCGTCAACGCGACCTGGCGGATGGCGGCGAAGGTCCGCGTCGGATCGGGAGCCGCGACGGCGAAGTTGCCACCCAGGGCGACGAAGACCTCGACCTCGCCGCGCTCCATGGCGGCGATGGCCTCGACCACGGTGTGCCCATGATGGCGCGGCGGAGCGAATCCGAAGGTCTTTTCGATAGCGTCCAGCAGGGCGGCGGGCGGCTTCTCCGCCACCCCGACGGTGCGCGCGCCCTGGACGTTCGAATGGCCTCGCAGCGGACAGATGCCCGCGCCCGGCCGCCCGATGTTGCCGCGCAGCAGCAGCAGGTTGACCAACTGCTGCACCGTGCTGGTCGCGCCCAGGTGTTGGGTCAGGCCCATGCCGTAGCAGAGGATGGCGGCCTTAGCCTCGACATAGTGGCCGGCGATCTCCTCGACCTGCTCGCGTCTGAGCCCCGAGCCTGCTTCGATCTGGCCCCAGTCCAGGCCGTTCAGGCCCACCGCCAGGGCGTCGAACCCCTCGGTATGCTCTGCGATGAACGTGCGGTCGAGATGGCCCGCGCCGCCGGTGGCGCGGTCGGCGGCGTCCAGGGCCAGCACCGCCTTCATGATGCCGCGCACGGCCCATCCGTCGCCGCCGATGGTCACCTGGTAATAGCGCGACGCGATCGGCGTTGCCGAAAGGGTCGCCATCTCCACCGGATCCTGGGGCGAGGCGAAAACCTCGAGCGCCCTCTCCTTAAGCGGATTGAAGGCCAGGATGCGGGCGCCGCGCCGCGCGGCCTCGCGCAGGGTCGCCATCATCCGCGGGTGATTGGTGCCGGGATTGTGCCCGAAGCAGAAGATCAGGTCGGCGTGATCGAAGTCTTCCAGGCTGACCGAGCCCTTGCCCATGCCGATGGAGTCCGGCAGCCCGACGCTGGTTGGCTCGTGGCACATGTTGGAGCAGTCGGGGAAATTGTTGGTCCCCACGCGACGGCCCAGAATCTGGAACAGGAACGCTGCCTCGTTGGAGGCCCGGCCGGAGGCGTAGAACTCCACACGATCAGGGTGACTCAGCGTGCTCAGGGCCGCGCCCGCCCGCGCAAAGGCCTCGTCCCAGCCGATCGGCAGGTAGCGGTCGGTGGCGGCGTCATAGGCCATCGGGTGGGTAAGCCGGCCGAGATCCTCGATCTCGTGGTCGCTCCAGGTCCGCATCTCGGCGACCGTCTGGGCTCCGATCAGCTCCGGCGTGGCGCGGCGCGAGGTGGATTCCCAGGCCACCGCCTTGGCGCCGTTCTCGCAAAACTCGAACGACGAGGTGTGCTTCGGGTCCGGCCAGGCGCATCCGGGACAGTCGAAGCCCTCCGGCTGGTTGGCCGACATCAAGGTGCGGCCGCCCTCCACCACCGTGTGCTGGTCCGCCAGCGCGCCGGCCACCGCCTTCAACGCCCCCCAGCCACCGGCCGGGCCGTCATAGTCCTTCACACCAGGGATGCGTTTCTTCGCCATCAGGCCACGGCCTCCGCCGTCTCCACGAGTCTGTCCTCGCGGGTGAACACCGTGTGGCCGTCGGCGCGGGCCAGGGCGACCAGTGTCAGGCCCGCTTCCTCCGCCTTGCCGATCGCGAGATCGGTCGGGGCGGAGATCGCCACCAGCATTGGCGCGCCGATCCGCGCAGCCTTTTCCACCATCTCGAACGAACAGCGGCTCGTCACCACCAGGAAGCCTTCGGCGGCGGAGAGGCCGGCCCGCGCAAGGGCGCCGGCCAGCTTGTCCAGGGCGTTGTGCCGCCCCACATCCTCACGGACCAGGACCAGCCGTCCCTCCGCATCGGACAGGGCCGCGGCGTGGGTGGCGCGCGTGGCGCGGCCCAAAGGCTGGCCGTCCTCCAGAGCCGAGAGAGCGCGCTGGATCGCCGAGTGCCGGAACAGGCCACCCTCCGGAACCCTCGGTAACGGGCGCACCGCATCTGCCAAGCGCTGAACCCCGCAGAGCCCGCAGCTCGAGCGTCCCTCCAGGGTCCGTGGACGGGCCTTGCGGTCGACACCGCGGAGCCTCAGGTCGACCATCAGGCCCCGCGTCTCCCGGGTGACCTCCAGGTCCAGGATGTCCCCGTAGGCAGCGACGCCCTCGGTGATCGTGAAGCCGAGCGCGAGGTCCTCGACATCCATGGGCGTGGCCATGACCACGGTGTGCGGGCGGCGGTTGAACGAGATCGCCACCGGCGTCTCGGCGGGGGTCTCGCGCGCGATCGCCTCACGCCCGGAAGCGCGCCACTGGATCGCACCGTGACGACGTGCGGGGGACTGATCCATGGCCACGAGTCTAGGCCGACGCTTGGGCCGCGCCAAGGCCGGCGACCACGCGTGACAATCTTGGGAGGAGAGGCCGACCACTTGCTTCCCAGGGTCGGCGGCGAACGGCATGCTGGCGGAATGACTCGCCCGTCTTCGCGATCGCTGCGTCGCTATCTCGTCACGGTGGCGGTCGTATTGGCGTTCCTGGTCGCCGCCGCCTCCGGGGCGTTCATCTGGCGGCTCAAGGTCTCGGAGCGGCGCCAGACCGAAGCCCAGCTACTCGACACCACCCGCGCCATGTCCTTGGCCATGGACGGCGAGTTGAGGACCTTCGAGTCGCTGTTGTTGGCCCTGCGCGCGTCGCCTGCCGTGGCGGCGGACGACTGGCCCGCGCTGGACGCCCAGGCCCGCCAGGTCCTGGCGGGCCCCACCGCCTGGATCGTGGTCGGCGACCGGTCCGGCCGCCAGCTGGTCAACACCCGGCTGCCGCGCGGAAGCTCCCTGCCTTCCGGCCCGCCCTCTCCTGAAATGTGGTCGGACCTCGATAGCGGCCGCAGCCGGGTCTGCAATCTCGCCCAGGGCTATCTCGACCGCCAGATCGTCTGCGTCGACGTCCCGATCATGCGGGGCGGCCGGGCCGCCTATCACCTGTCGGTCATCTTCAAGCCCAGCCGGCTGGCCTCGGTGATGACCACCCAACAGCTCGGGCCAGGCCGGATCGCGACGGTGCTCGACAGAACCGGCCGAGTGATCTGGCGCAATGCTGAGGCGGCCCGTTTCGCCGGCCAACCCGCGACGGCCGAGGCTCGCCGCGCCATCGCCGATCACGCGGAAGCGGTCGCCGAAGGCCGCACACTGGACGGTCGCTCGGCGCTCATGGCCTTCCACCGATCTCCATTCTCAGGCTGGACCTTCGGCGTCGCCGTGCCGCGACACAGCCTCGACGCCGTGGACGATCATGGCCTTGTGCGCGGCGGACTCGCCTTCGCGGGTATTCTGCTGGCCGGACTCTCGGCCGGTCTGATCGGCGGGCGTCGCATTTCGCGCGCCGTCGAACGGTTGAATCTGGAGGCCGACCGCCTGGGCTCGGGCGCCTCGACGCGGTTCGAGCCGACCGGCCTCAGCGAAATCGACGAGGTCGGCGAGGCGCTGGCGGCGGCGGCCGAGCATCGACGCGCCAGCCAGGAGCGGTTCGATCTGGCCCAGGAGGTCGGTGGCATAGGCGCGTGGGACTGGGACGCCGCCGCCGATCAGGGGCACGTCTCCGACAGCTATAAGCGCATGCACGGCCTTGCCGATCGGATCGGCCCGCTGCGGCTGCGGGATGTGGTCTCACGCATCCATCCCGACGACCTGCCCGCCTATCTCGACCGCCTGCGGACCGCCACGGGACATCCGGACGCCTCGGCCAACGAATACCGCGTGGTTCATCCCGACGGCGAGGTTCGGTGGATCTCCGCCAAGGGGCGGCCAATCTTCGACTCCGCGGGAACGCTGGTCAGGGCGGTGGGCATCGTTCGCGACATCACCGCCGAGCGAGAGGCCGAAGCGCGGCTCCATCTGCTTATGCGGGAGGTCGACCATCGGGCCAACAACCTGATGACGATCGTCCAGGGCGCCGTGCGGCTGACCCGGCATCCCGACGCCGACATTCAGCGCGAGATCATCCTGGGCCGTCTGCACGCCCTGGCGCGAGCCCACCAGTTGCTGTCCGAGTCGCGCTGGGCCGGGGCCGATCTGCGCCGGCTGGCGCGCGAGGAACTGACGCCCTTCGCCCTGGGCGAGCCGGATCGAGTGCGGCTGAAGGGCGATGCGATCCGGTTGCCGCCGGCCCATGCCCAGGGCCTGGCCATGGCCCTGCACGAGTTGGCGACCAACGCGGCCAAGCATGGCGCGCTGAGCGTCGCCGGCGGCGTGGTCAGCCTCGAGTGGGATGCGACGGCGGGGACCCTGACGCTAGACTGGCGCGAGACCGGCCGGCCACCGGTGCGCACGCCGGCGCGGCGAGGCTTCGGCACCACGGTGCTGCAGCGCGCGCTAGGCGGCGCGCTGGGAGGATCCGCCGTGCTTGACTGGCGTCGCGAGGGACTGGCCTGCCGTCTGGTCCTTCCGCTCGGCCGTACGGAAGCGAGCGAAATCTAGTCCGGCCGCGCCACGCGCCGCGAGCTCGCCCGGCGACAAAATCGTTCGCGCTTCCGCCGCCGATCTGCACATTCTCCGCGAACAGTTCCCGCGCCCCGGCGCGGATCGCGGGCGGGGAGGAATCGCGTCCATGCGCCAAAGCTTCGCCTGGTGGTCGTTCACCGCCGGCCGGGAGGTCGAGCCTGCGGCCTTCTTGCGCCAAGCCGCGGCCGCGGGCGCCAAAGGCGTCGAGATGCTGCCCCATGCCCATTGGCCGATCGCCCGAGACCTCGGCCTCGCCCTGGTGACCGACAGCGGCCACAAGCTGGAAGAAGGCTTCAACGATCCCGCCCGGCATGACGCGCTGAGGGACGAGGTGCGCCGCAAGATCGACCGGGCTGCGGAAGGCGGCGTCGACGCGGTGATCGTCTTCGCGGGAAACCGTTTCGGCGACGGCTCGGACGAACGGGCCATCGAGGCCTGTGTCGCCGGCCTGTCTCCGGTTGTCGCCTATGCCGGAGGGGCCGGCGTGCGGTTGCTGATCGAACTCCTGAACAGCAAGGTCGATCACCCGGGCCAGCAGTGCGACCGAACGGCCTTCGGCGCGGCTGTGGTCGAGCGCGTCGCCTCGCCGGGCCTGAAGCTTCTCTACGATGGCTACCACATGCAGCTGATGGAGGGCGATCTCAGCCGCACGATCAAGGCGAACCTGGACCTGATCGGCCATGTGCATACGGCCGGTGCGCCCGGGCGGCGCGACCTCGACGATCGCCAGGAGATCAATTGGCGCGGAATCGCTGGCCTGCTGCGCCACCTCGGTTATGACCATTGGGTAGGCCATGAATTCATTCCGCGCGGCGAGCCGATCGCCGCGCTGAGACAGGCCATCGCACTGTTCGACGGGCTGGAACCGGCGGCGTAAGGGAGAGAGATGCAGTTCGACGCAATTGTTGTCGGCTCGGGGATCAGCGGCGGCTGGGTGGCCAAGGAGCTGAGCGAGCGCGGCCTGAAGGTGCTGATCCTGGAGCGCGGCCCCGAGGTCACCCACGGACCGGACTACAGCCATGAGCTGGCGGGCCGCATTCGCCGACGGGACGACCAGATCCCGCAGGAAGAGCGCGAGCTGCACTATCCGTACTACGAGGGCGTCGCCTATGCGATGTTCAACTCGAACAAGAAGTTCTGGGTCAGCGACCACGACCATCCGTACGAGACGGTTCCCGGCAAGCCCTATCGGTGGATCAGGGGCTACCAGTTGGGCGGCCGTTCGCTCACTTGGGGGCGACAGTCGTATCGCTGGTCGCCCGGCGACTTCGAGTCCAACCTGAGGGACGGACACGGCGTCGACTGGCCGATCCGCTACGAGGATCTCGCGCCCTGGTACGACCATGTCGAGGCCTTCGCCGGCGTCAGCGGCGCCTATGACGAGTTGCCCCAGCTGCCGGACGGCGACTTCCTGCCGCCGTTCCCGTTCAACGACGTCGAGGAGGACGCCAAGGCGCGGATCGAGGCGGCCTTCCCGACGCGCAACCTGATCATGGGCCGGGCGGCCAACCTCAGCCGCGTCGC
>CAMFIW010000081.1 GCA_945952355.1 uncultured Phenylobacterium sp.
CGAGGGTGCACAGCACGTGGTCGGGGTTCAGGATCTCGATGTCGGCGCCGGCCTCGATCTGGCCGGCGGTGACCGCGCCCGGACCGGTGGCCCGCAGCGTCATCCGCTTCGGGCCTTCGGCGTGCATCCGAAGGGCCATCTGCTTGATGTTCAGGACGATGTCGACGACGTCCTCGCGGACGCCTTCCAGCGACGAGAACTCATGCACCACGCCGTCGATCTGCACGGCGGTCACGGCCGCACCTTGCAGAGAGGACAGCAGCACGCGGCGCAGGCTGTTGCCCAGGGTCACGCCAAAGCCGCGCTCGAGGGGTTCGGCCACCAGACGCGCCTTGCGGCTGGCGTCGGCGCCGAGCTCGATCATCGGCTTCTCGGGACGGATAAGCTCGTTCCAGTTTCTTTCGATCACGGATAGGTGTCCCTCGAACGCAGGATCGCCGGACGCGACTGACGCGGTCCGGCGTGGGGAGTGTCGGTACTAGAGTACTCTAGACGCGCCGGCGCTTGGGCGGCCGGCAGCCGTTATGCGGAATGGGGGTCACGTCGCGGATGGTGGTGATGGTCATGCCCACGGACTGAAGCGCGCGCAGGGCCGACTCACGTCCCGAACCCGGGCCGGAGACGTTCACTTCCAGGGTCTTCACGCCGTGTTCCGCGGCCTTCCGGCCGGCGTCCTCGGCCGCCATCTGGGCGGCGTACGGGGTCGACTTGCGCGAGCCCTTGAAGCCCATCATGCCGGCGCTCGACCAGGAGATCGTGTTCCCCTGAGCGTCGGTGATGGTGATCATGGTGTTGTTGAACGAGGCGTTCACATGCGCCACGCCCGAGGTGATGTTCTTGCGTTCGCGGCGTTTGACGCGAGCCGGTTCCTTGGCCATCGGCTAAGCTCTCTTACTTCTTCTTGCCGGCGATCGGCTTGGCCGGGCCCTTGCGGGTGCGGGCGTTGGTGTGCGTGCGCTGACCGCGGACCGGCAGGCCCTTGCGGTGACGCAGGCCGCGATAGCAGGCTAGGTCCATCAGACGCTTGATGTTCACGGCCGTCTCGCGACGCAGGTCGCCCTCGACGGTGTAGTCGCGGTCGATGGTCTCGCGGATCTGCAGGACTTCAGCGTCGGTGAGCTGATTGACGCGGCGCGCGTCCTCGATGCCCACCTTCTTCACGATCTCGGCGGCCTTGGCCTGGCCGATGCCATGAATGTACTGAAGCGCGATCACGACGCGCTTGTTCGTAGGAATGTTTACGCCGGCGATACGGGCCACGTTGGGTATTCTCCTGGTCACGCAGAGAAGCGCGAACGGCGCCCGGGCCCCCAAATTGACCTGGACGTCTTTCGCGCGTTTCGCGGAAGCGGCCCGTTATAGGGATAGTTGCGTTTCCGTCAATGGCGCATTGGCGCGAAATTGACGATTCCACAGCATCCCGGGCCGCGCCCGCGGAAGGCTAGCGTCGCGGAGCGGCGATAGCCTGGTCGATGGCTTGCGCCACCTGGTCGATCGAGCCCATTCCGTCCACTTCGACCAGCTTCTTGTGGTCCTGATAGTAGGGCAGCAGGGGTGCGGTCTGGTCGTTATAGGCTCCGAGTCTCACCTTGAAGCTCTCGGGGTTGTCGTCGGGGCGGCCTGATTCGGCGAATCGCCCAGCGACTCGCTCCAGCAGCGCGGCGTCGTCCACCTTCAGGCGGACCACCAGATCGATGCGCGAGCCGCGCTTGTCCAGCATCCGGTCCAGCGCCTCGGCCTGGGCGAGCGTGCGGGGGAAACCGTCGAAGATCGCGCCGCCGGCCGCTTCGGCCTCGGGCAGGCGCTCCTCGATCAGGGCGATGACGATCTCGTCGGTCACCAGCTCGCCGCGCTGCATCACGCCCTCGACCTTCTTGCCGAGCTCGGAGCCCGAGGCGATGGCGGCGCGCAGCATGTCGCCGGTGGACAGCTGGACCATCTTGCGTTCGTCGACCAGGCGCTTGGCCTGGGTGCCCTTGCCAGCGGCGGGCGGTCCGAAAAGGATCAGGTTCATGGCTTTAAGTATCCCCTCCCCGCCGGCCATCCCCTTTGGCCGGCCTCAAATCCCATAAGGCCGCTACGGTCTGTAAGGGAGGCGCCCCAACGGGCGCCTAGCGTCCCCGCACCCCGCGCAGCTTCGATTTCTTGATCAGGCCTTCGTACTGGTGGGCCAGGAGGTGCGACTGGATCTGTGTCACCGTGTCCATGGTCACGCTCACCACGATCAGGATCGAGGTGCCGCCCAGATAGAACGGCGCGTGATAGGCGCTGATGAAGATCTCCGGCACCAGGCAGACGGCGGTGATGTAGGCCGCGCCGATCACCGTCAGGCGGGTCAGCACGAAGTCGAGATATTCCGCCGTGCGCTTGCCGGGGCGGATGCCCGGCATGAAGCCGCCGTACTTGCGGAGGTTCTCCGCCGTGTCCTCGGGGTTGAAGACGACCGAGGTGTAGAAGAAGCAGAAGAAGATGATCAGGGCCGCGTACAGCACCATGAACAGCGGCTGGCCGTGCTGCAGCTGGCCCACCGCCAGCGGCAGCCATTGCAGGTAGGACGGCAGGTTCGCGGTCGCCAGGAAGCTCATCGCCGTCGCCGGCAGCAGCAGTAGCGACGAGGCGAAGATCGGCGGGATCACGCCGGAGGTGTTGAGCTTCAGCGGCAGGAATGAGGTGTCGCCGCCGAACATGCGGTTGCCCTGCTGGCGCTTGGGATACTGGACCAGCAGGCGGCGCTGCGAGCGTTCCATGAAGACGATCGACAGGATCGCGAGCACGGCCACGACGATGATCAGGACGCCACCGAAACTGGACATCTGGCCGGTGCGCATCACCGTCAGGAGCTGGAACACGCCGGTCGGCAGGTTCGCCACGATGCCGGCGAAGATCAGCAGTGACACGCCGTTGCCGACGCCGCGGCTGGTGATCTGCTCGCCCATCCACATCAGGAACATGGTGCCGCCGGTCAGGGTGACGACCGTCGAGACCAGGAAGAACAGGCCCGGATTGATCACTAGGCCGGGGCTGGCCTGCAGGCCGGACGCGATGGCGAACGACTGCAGCAGCGCCAGCACGACCGTCAGGTAGCGGGTGTACTGGTTCAGGGTCTTGCGGCCCGCCTCCCCGCCTTCCTTCCGAAGCTTCTCCCACGGCGGATAGACCGTGCCGAGCAGCTGGACGATGATCGAGGCCGAGATGTAGGGGCTGACGTTCAGCGAGAAGATCGCCATCCGCTGCACCGCGCCGCCCGAGAACATGTTGAACATGCCCAGGATGCCCTTCGACTGGCCCTCGAAGGCCTGCGCGAAGGCGACGGTGTCGATGCCGGGGATCGGGATATAGGTCCCCAGGCGATAGACGATCAGCGCGATCAGGGTGAACCAGATACGCTTGTGAAGCTCCGTCGCCTTCTGAAAGGCGCCGAAGTTCATGTTGGCGGCGAGCTGTTCTGCGGCCGAAGCCATGCAAGTCCCCGGATCTAAGACTGGTCGTACATAGGGCGTACATCGCGCCGTGTCATCTGGCGCGCCCTAGGGACAATTCGGGGACAGGATACCAATTCCAGGCGCGAGCGCACGGGCGGCGTCCGGCGGGACGGAATTGTTATCCTGTCCCCGAATTGTCGGCGAAGGCCTTAGGCCTTCACCTTCTTCTGCAGCTTGCCCTTGGGCTCGTCGCTTTCCACCGGCGCGGTGAGGGTGACCGACCCACCCGCCTTCTCGACGGCGGCCTTGGCCGCGGCCGAGGCGCCGTAGACGGTGATGTCGATCTTCGACTTCAGCTCGCCCTTGGCCAGCAGACGGACACCGTCCAGCTCGCGACGGATCACGCCGGCCGCCACCAGGGCGGCGCCGTCGATGGCCTTCTTGGAGTCGAGCTTGCCGGCGGCGATCGCCTGCTCCAGGCGCCACAGGTTCACTTCAGCGAACTTCAGCGCGAAGGGGTTGTTGAAGCCGCGCTTCGGCATGCGCATGTGCAGCGGCATCTGGCCGCCTTCGAAGCCCGCGATCGACACGCCGGTCCGAGACTTCTGGCCCTTCACGCCGCGGCCGCTGGTCTTGCCCTTGCCCGAACCCGGGCCGCGGCCGACGCGCATGCGGCCCTTGGTTGAGCCCTCGCGCGGGGCCAGTTCGTTCAGCTTGGTCATAGACGCCTCTCCTTGGAGATCTGTCGCCGGGGCCAAGGCCCCGACTCGGCTTGATGTAGATGCAAAAGCATCACCCCCGCTCTCGCGGGGGTGAGGTGTGGGCTTAGCCCTCGACGATTTCCACCATGTGGTGGACCTTGGCGATCATGCCGCGGACCGAGGGGGTGTCTTCCAGGACGGAGACCCGGCCGATCTTGTTCAGGCCCAGCCCCGCCAGGGTGGCGCGCTGGTCCTTGGTGCGGCGGATCGGGCTCGCCGTCTGACGAACGGTGACCTTGGCCATAACTTATTCTCCGTCAGCCGCGGCCACGGCGCCGGCGTCGGCCTTGCGGCCCAGCACGTCGGCGACCTTCTTGCCGCGCTTGTTGGCGACCTGGCGGGGCGAAGACTGGGCCTTCAGCGCCTGGAAGGTCGCGCGCACCATGTTGTAGGGGTTGGACGAACCGACCGACTTGCCGACCACGTCCTGGACGCCCAGGGTTTCGAGCACGGCGCGCATCGGGCCGCCGGCGATGACGCCGGTGCCGGGAGGCGCAGCGCGGACCATGACCTTGCCGGCGCCCCAACGACCGTTGCCGTCGTGGTGCAGGGTGCGGCTCTCGCGGAGCGGCACGCGGATCATCGACTTCTTGGCTTCTTCCGTCGCCTTGCGGATCGCTTCCGGCACTTCACGGGCCTTGCCGTGACCGAAGCCGACGCGGCCCTTCTGGTCGCCCACCACCATCAGGGCGGCGAACGAGAAGCGACGACCACCCTTCACGGTGGCGGCGACGCGGTTGATGTGCACCAGCTTCTCGACGATGTCGGAATCGGCGCGTTCCTCGGCCTGCGGGGCGCCGCGATCGCGACCCCGACGCTGACCGCCACCTTCGCCGCGTTGTTCGTTTCCACGAGCCATCTGCGTACCCTTAGAAGTTCAAGCCGGCTTCGCGCGCGGCGTCGGCCAGGGCCTTGACCCGGCCATGATAGATGTAGCCGCCGCGATCGAAGACGACGTCCTTGACGCCCTTTTCGATAGCGCGCTGGGCGACCAGCGCGCCCACGCGGGCGGCGGCGTCCTTGTCCGAGCCCTTTTCCTTCTTCTCGCCTTCCAGCGAAGAAGCCGAAGCAAGGGTCACGCCGCGCTCATCATCGATGATCTGGGCGTAGATGTTCTTGGACGAACGGAAGACCGACAGGCGCGGACGGCCATTGGCCAGCGACCGCAGGCGGATGCGCGTGCGCTCGGCGCGGCGCTTGGCGGAGTCTCGGGGAGAAAGAGCCATGGCCTACTTCTTCTTGCCTTCCTTGCGGCGGACGGTTTCGCCCTGATACCGCACGCCCTTGCCCTTATAGGGCTCCGGCGGACGGATGCGGCGGATGCGGGCGGCGATCTCGCCGACCACCTGCTTGTCGATGCCGGTGATCTTGATCTCGGTCTGCTTCGGCGTGGCGAAGGTGATCCCGGCGGGCGGGGGCACGTCCACGTCGTGGCTGAAGCCGAGTTGCATGCTCAGCGCCTGGCCCTTCATGGCGGCGCGATAGCCGACGCCGACCAGCTCGAGGGTCTCCTCGTAGCCCTGGGTCACGCCCACGACCATGTTGCTCACCAGGGTGCGCGACAGGCCCCACATGGCTTGCGCCCGCTGGGTCTCGACGCGCTTGGAGAGCACCAGTTCGGCGCCTTCCTGCTTCACTTCGATCTCTTCGGCGACGGTCCAGGCGAGTTGGCCCTTGGGCCCCTTCACCGTGACGGTCTGGCCATCGAGGGTCACCGTCACGCCCGAAGGCACGGCGACCGCCTTTTTTCCGATACGGGACATCTTAGTACACCCGGAGCAGGACTTCGCCGCCCACATTGGCGTCGCGCGCCGCTGCGTCCGACATGACGCCCTTCGGCGTCGACAGGACCGAGATCCCGAGGCCGTTCTTCACCGGCTTCAGGTCCTTGATCGACGAATAGACGCGGCGGCCCGGCTTCGAGACGCGGCTGATCTCGACGATGACGGGCTGGCCGTCAAAGTACTTCAGCTCGATCTCGAACTCGGGGAAGGCGCCGGGCTTTTCCACCAGGTGGTAGCCGCGGATGTAGCCTTCCTCGGCCAGCACATCGAGGACGCGCGCACGCATCTTCGAGGCCGGGCAGAGAACCTTCGAACGGCCGCGGGTAGCGGCGTTCTTGATGCGGGCGATCATATCGCCGACGGGGTCGTTCACCATGGGACCCTCCTCACCAGCTCGACTTGACGAGACCGGGGATCAACCCGTTCGAACCGAGCTCGCGCAGCGAGATCCGGCTCATCTTCAGCTTGCGGTAATAGGCGCGCGGACGGCCCGTGACCTCGCAACGATTGCGGATACGGGTCTTCGACGAGTTGCGCGGCAGCTCGGCAAGCTTCAGCCGGGCTTCGAAACGCTCTTCGAGCGGCAGGCTCTCGTCGTTGGCGATCGCCTTCAGCGCGTCGCGCTTGCTGGCGTATTGCTTGACGAGGGCTTTCACCATCTCGTTGCGGTTGACGGCGCTCTTCTTGGCCATTTTCTCTTTTCCTTCCCGCCGCTTACGCTTGCGCTTGAACGAACGGGAACTGGAATTCCTTCAGAAGCGCGCGCGCTTCGTCGTCGGTCTTCGCAGTCGTGGCGACGATGATGTCCATGCCCCACATCTGGTCGATCTGGTCGTAATTGATCTCCGGGAACACGATGTGCTCCTTCAGACCCATGGCGTAGTTGCCACGACCGTCGAACGAAGTGGGCTTCAGGCCCCGGAAGTCCTTCACGCGCGGCAGCGCGATCGTGATCAGCCGGTCGAGAAACTCGTACATGCGGTCCTTGCGGAGCGTCACCTTGGCGCCGATCACCATGCCTTCGCGCAGCTTGAAGCCGGCGATGGAGTTGCGCGCCTTGGTCGGCACCGGCTTCTGGCCGGCGATCGCCGCCAGGTCCGCGATGGCCGCGTTGACCTTCTTGGAGTCGGTCACCGCTTCGCCGATCCCCATGTTCAGGACGATCTTGTCCAGCTTCGGGATCTGCATCTCGTTGGTGTAGGCGAACTGGTCCTTCATCGCCGCGCGGATGCGCTGGCGATATTCGGTCTTCAGCCGCGGCTCATAAGCTTGCTCAGCCATTGATCACCTCACCGGTCGTCTTGGCGACACGAACCTTCTTGTCGCCTTCGACCCGGAAACCGACGCGGGTCGGCTTGCCCTTGGAATCGACGATGGCCACGTTCGAGACGTGCAGCGCCGCTTCCTTGTTCTTGATGCCGCCCTGGGGATCGCCCTGCGACGGACGGGTGTGACGCTGAACCATGTTCAGGCCTTCCACCACGACGCGGCCTTCCTTCGGAAGCACCTTCAGGACGGCGCCCTGACGGCCCTTGTCCTTGCCGGTGAGGACCACGACGCGGTCCCCCTTCTTGATCTTCGCGGCCATCACAGCACCTCGGGGGCGAGCGAGATGATCTTCATGTGGTTCTTGGCGCGCAGTTCGCGGGGAACCGGGCCGAAGATCCGCGTGCCGATCGGCTCGCTCTGCTTGTTCACGATGACGGCGGCGTTCTTGTCGAAACGGATCACCGAACCGTCCTTGCGCTTGATCGCGGACGAGGTGCGCACGACGATCGCCTGCAGCACGTCACCCTTCTTCACGCGACCGCGCGGAATGGCCTCCTTCACGGAGACCACGATCTTGTCGCCGACGCTGGCATAGCGACGGCCGGCGCCGCCGAGCACCTTGATGCACATGACGCGGCGGGCGCCCGAGTTATCGGCGACGTCGAGGTTGGTCTGCATCTGGATCATCGATCAGACTCCTTAAGCGTCGGCCTTGGGAAGCACTTCCCAGGTCTTGGTCTTCGACTTCGGAGCGCACTCGATGATGCGAGCGATCTCACCGGCCTTGTAGGTGTTGGCCTCGTCGTGGGCGTGGTACTTCTTCGACCGGCGAACGGTCTTCTTCAGCACCGGGTGCAGGAAGGTGCGTTCCACCTTCACCACGATCGTCTTGTCGCCCTTGTCGGAGACGACGACGCCTTCGAGAATTCGTTTCGGCATGGTTGCGTCTCCTTAGGCCGTGGCCTGCTTGGCGCGCAGGACGGTCTTGATCCGCGCGATGTCCTTGCGGACCTCGCTCGAACGGTGGGTCTTCTCGACCTGGCCCGTCGCCGCCTGGAAGCGCAGGTTGAACTGCTCTTTCTTCAGGTTGATCAGGCTTTCGGCCAGTTGGTCGGGCGTCATGCCCCGGATGTCGTCGATCTTCATCACGCGTGCTCCGCGACGGCGGCGTCGATGCGGGTGACGATGCGGGTCTTCACCGGAAGCTTGGCCGCGCCGAGGCGCAGAGCTTCGCGGGCCACGTCGTCCGGCACGCCGTCGATTTCGAACATGATCCGGCCGGGGTGAACCCGGGCGGCCCAGTACTCAACGGCGCCCTTGCCCTTACCCATCCGGACTTCGGCCGGCTTGTCGGTGACCGGAACGTCCGGGAAGATCCGGATCCAGACCTGTCTCTTATACACATCTGACGCTGCCGACGATATGCAGTGTGTAGA